>SEDW01000693.1 GCA_004193325.1 Pseudomonadota bacterium
GACCTCATCTCGTTCCACAAGCATGCTCTTGAGCGCGGCGTTCAGTTCGTAACCCCGATTCTCAAAGATGATCACGATAACCTCATCCAGGTCTTCTCGGGTGAGTGGTACTTCCCAGGCAGTAAGCCATCAGGGCTCTTCTTTGAATTCCTCCAACGCGACCCAAGTGACGGCGAGCTCGCAGAAATTCAGAAGAGCAACAAGCAGACTTGGTTCCGCGACGAGACCTTCCTCGGCCTCTACGGCGAGAAAGAGCGCGAGTATCAATCGGGCAAAGTGATCCCGTTCATTTCTGAGGAGCTCTTTGAAGCGATCCAGAAGAAGATTGGCGATAAACAAGTCTGGGATATTAGCGAAGAAGATCTGAAGGACATCGAGAAGCTCATGCTCGACATGACTGCCAAGTCCCGAGCTAACGCGAAGTAATCGATTGCGATAAAGACAGAATAGAAAAAGCGCTGGTGAACTTGGTTCATCAGCGCTTTTTGCTTATCGAAAGGTTCGTCTCAAGAATCAGATGATCTCAACGCCAGCGAGGCTGGATGTGTGGACTGTGTTACAGCCGCAGGTTCGACGACCAGCAGATTGGAACAGACCGCTACAGTTGAGGCAAGTCCTTGTTTTTATTTCGATAGTGCTCAGGCCCATAAGGCGACGAGCTTTGTTCTGTTGCTCGATCTCTTTGATCACTGCGACAGGCAAGAGTTTGATTTTATTAGTAGAAATAACTGTTTCTTGGGCAACTGAATCCATGATGACCTCTTGGAAGCGAACCATACTCTTCTGACAGCGCATTTCTACTCGAAGCCGAGCAGAAGGGCTTGTCCGTTCTTGCGTATCAGGGAGCAAATTAGCTTTTTATTACTGCAGCACCGACGAGTAGCCAGGCGACGATGAAAGCGAGTCCGCCGATAGGAGTAACGGCACCCCAAGTTCTTACTCCAGTGAACACCAATGTGTAAAGACTCCCAGAGAAAACAAGTATACCTAACACAAATGACCATCCGGCAAATGTGATCATCGTCGAGTCAATCTTGGAAGCTAGAAAGCCAACAAAGAGTAACGCCAGAGCGTGATACATCTGGTAGCGAACGCCGACTTCGAAAATCGTGAGATCTTCAGGGGACAATCTTGTCTTAAGAGCATGCGCTCCGAAAGCCCCAAGGCCAACGCCCAAAGCCGCGAAGAACGAGCCCATGGCTGTCCAGAATGTCCAATTCATCGTTGATACCTCGGAAGAGAAAACGTCCCTCGCAAAAGAGGGACGTCTACTGGATTAGCCGTAAACGCGAGCCATCTCAGCAAGAGTGACTTGGCGGATTTTAGGAGCGTTGCCGGCTTGACCGAACTGAACCATACGCTCAGCACAGACCTTCTGCATCGCTTCGCGAGCGAGAGTGTTGTAGTAGCGCGGATCGAATTCACCAGGCTTAGCAGCAAGAGCTTTGCGGATCGCTCCAGTGATGGCGAGACGGTTGTCTGTGTCGACGTTGATCTTACGCACACCGACTTTGATACCAGCTTGAATCTCGGCAACAGGAACGCCCCAGGTTTGCTTGATGTCGCCGCCAAACTCATTGACGATATCCTGGAGGTCTTGAGGAACAGAAGACGAGCCGTGCATAACAAGGTGAGTGTTAGGCAGGCGTCTGTGAATCTCAGCCACACGGTCCATCGCGAGGATAGCGCCGTCTGGTTTACGTGTGAATTTGTATGCACCGTGGCTTGTGCCAATCGCGATTGCGAGAGCATCCACTTTCGTCGCTTCAACAAAGCGAGCGGCTTCTTCTGGATCAGTGAGGAGTTCGTCGTGGCTCAAGACGCCTTCGAAGCCGTGGCCGTCTTCCTTCTCGCCAGAACCTGTTTCAAGCGATCCCAAACAGCCGATTTCGCCTTCTACAGAGACGCCGAATGCATGAGCGGTCTCAACAACCTTGCGAGTGACTTTGACGTTGTAGTCGAAGTCTGCCGGTGTCTTGCCGTCTTCTTTCAAAGACCCGTCCATCATGACTGATGTAAAGCCGTTGCGAATAGCTGAGAAACAAGTCTCAGGGCCGTTACCATGGTCTTGGTGCATAACGACTGGAATTTCAGGATAGAGTTCGACAGCAGCGCGCATCAGACCGACGAGGTATGCATCTTGAGAATATTTACGGGCGCCGCGTGAAGCCTGAATGATAACCGGGCTATTTGTTTCGCGAGCAGCTTCCATAATAGCTTGGATTTGCTCCATGTTATTCACGTTGAATGCTGCTACGCCATAGTTGTGCTCAGCGGCGTGATCGAGAAGGACACGAAGAGGAATCAGAGCCATTAGCTTTCTCCTAGTTGAATCGATGCTGTCTGCCAGGGGAATAGAGTTGTACGCAACAGTCGCTGCGCCAGCGGCGTGAGCGCTCGCGTTTTGATCGTTAAGAGCGACAACAAACGTCGGGTTACCTGGGCAAATACGGTTCGCTGCCATGTTACCGGTAACAGCTAGGGCTTGGAACTGAGAAGTTGTTGGTGTGTTGACTGAATAACTAAAGCGTGGAGTTGGAGCTGTCGTACCAGCAACGCATGGCTCAATTTTCAGACCCAAAGTTGCTGCGTTACCAGTATACGTACATGTCGCACCAGCTGGCGAATTCAATACTGCACCAACTGCAGTAGTGATTGGAAGGTACTGGTTGTTATCGAGTGAATAAGACTGCTCAAGTGTATAAACATGCTGAAGTACGTTTTGAGCTTCAGCTAACTTAGCTTTAGCTTGGAATTGCTTAAATCGTGGAAGTGCGAGTGTTGCGAGAACACCGATGATACCAACAACGATCATAAGCTCTACGAGTGAGAAACCAGACTGACTTTTTTTACCGAATAGTCCGCCACTTATCATTTGCGTCACAAAACGCTAAAAAGGCCACAAGTTCAATCCCTTGTGGCCTTTATTATTTTACTCGGGGAAACTCACTTCCTTCGATAAGATCGGGTAACGACACCAAGATGTGGGGTCAAGACTGTACTCGTCCAAATGGAAGCAAGGCGCATAGCGCTGACGTTTCCATTGGTTACGGGCCCACAATTGGTAGAATCGAGAAATGTATTTTTTCAACTGTGCAGATTCGTAATTCGGGAAATCTGTCTGCAGCGCGTCAAGTAGCGATTCTGGTTCACGTTTATCGCGAATGAAACTCGCTTCGATCGCATTGAGTATATCGTAGGGCATCAGATCCGCTTCGTCCGTCTGCCCTGCAGCACGTGGTCTTAGCTCCGCAGTCGGCTCCTGATCATTCACAAGACTCAGACTTGCGACTGGACCAAGACCGATAGAACAAGAAGTTTGCGCCCAGCGTAGCCAGCGTCTCAGGAATGATTTATCGATTCCACCGATAGGCGCTAGCCCACCTGCAGTATCTCCATCCATCGTTGCATAACCGACAGCGATCTCACTTCGGTTACTTGTAGCGAGGAGAAGGAAGCCCTTTATATTAGCCAAGAGCCAGACCATTGGTGCCCGACTCCTCGCCTGTATATTCTGTAGAGGCATATCATCATGGTTCCAGTCGAGACGTCGGCCTATCAACGTTTCCGCCCGACCAATGTAATCTCTAACGAGACCTTCGACATCCACTTCATAATGTTCTGTACCAAGAGCTTCGGCTAGCCCTTTCGCGGCGTTCTTCGTCACGTCTCCACTTTGAGCCGTTGCCTGGTAGAGAGTGGTCACATGTTCTTTGATCCACGATTTAGGATCCTCAGGATTCAAGGGTATGGACCAATTCAGTTTCGCGGAAAGTTCTTTAGGACCAAGTTCTTTCAGAGCCTCGGCAAGAGTATGCGCGCAAAGGGTAGCGATGACACTCGAGTCACAGCCGCCACTTAGTGAGATCATGAAGCCAGTGCTTCCCGATTTTCTTAGGTAATCGAAGAGTCCAACTTTCTCTGCCTGAAGAAATTCCATCTCAGGTGTCGTGTAGAGATCTTCGGCTTCACCCTTCCACTGATCCAATATCTTCGGTGCTGTCGAAGGGAGCTTCTTCAGCGCCTCACCAACGACATTGCGATCGTCGGCACCTGTTTGCGTGTTGTCGAGAACCGAACGGTTTTTGAGTTTGGAAACTCGCGCGAGATCAAGGTCGATGTCGCGAACGAGGAGACTGCCATCATTCAACTGAAAGCGTTTCGAACGCCGGGAGATCTTACCAAACTCACCGAGCAAACAATCGCCATCATAGAT
>SEDW01000694.1 GCA_004193325.1 Pseudomonadota bacterium
GGTGAGATTTGGTTGGAAAGGTTGAGCGGCAGACGAATCGTAAACCGTGTTCCATCCTTTTGATTTTCGTATTCGATCTGCCCACCATGCTCGGCAATAGTCCCTCGACTCACACTCAAGCCGAGACCACGATTCTCGCTACGCCCGTGGGTGGAAAAGAAGGGAAGAAAAATCTTCTCCCGCAGCTCTTCGGCAATTCCTCGCCCGTTATCCGTCACCCGAAGACAGAGATTCTGTCGATCGAGATAGGCTTCGACCAATATTTTGCCGTTGTCGAGGCAGTCGATCGCTTCGGATGCATTGGCAATCAAGGCATTGAGAGCGGTACAAATCTGCTTCGGACGACAGAGGATTTGCAGCCCCTGCGATCGGTCGGAGAATATCAAATGCGAGAAGGCGGCCCTACCTTTGACCTGATGAATAACTTTTTTGAAGAGAGATCGAACATCGATCGCTTCGAGCTTTTCTTTCTTGTTGCCAACCGCAAAGTGCCCCAGTCCATCCCGAACGGAACAGATGCGCAGGACGGCTTCCTCGATATTTTGAATCATCTGCCGATGCTCCTGGCTGTTGGGCAGAACTCCCGAACGCTCCAGTCTGATCACACTCGCCTGGATGATGGCGAGGGGATTGTTGATCTCGTGAGCCACGTTTCCGATCAACTCCCGGACAAAAGCCATTCGCCTCGCTTCCAGCCGCTTTTCATACTCGACCTTCAAATCATTCTCGGCTCTCATCTTGGCTCTTTCAAAGGAGAAGATGACTCCGATGAGGAAAACCTGGGAACTAAGTGTAGTGACCAGGATGGATACGATCTGATCCTTCGACATATAGGCTGCAAAGTGAAAATCAGCTTGGCGACTCAAGATGAAGCCAAAGACGATAAAGCTAACGATGTAGACTGCACAGGGAAGAAAGGCCTTCCGAACCCCATGAAATAACGAGAACATCGTGATCACTGTCGGAGCCCAGAAGACTATCGCTGTGAACGCTTTGTCGCTGATGAAAAAGAGGATGTAGATTTCCACGAGCAAAAACGAGGAATAAAGGATCTTAAGCCAGTTCAGCTTTTGGGTGGAACGTGACGTGAAGACGAGGAGTACAGCCATCAACAGGTAGATGCCGTAAAACACTTGTCCGATGATGCCATAAGGCAGAAGATTTGGTCCAGCGATCAGAACCGATAAAATCACACTGATGATGAAGACTTTGTTTCTGACGATTTCAAATCGATTGGAGGAGGCGAACACAAACTGATTGAGCCAGTTATCGACGACATGCAATTTTTTTGATGGGGAAAAACCCAGGAGTGCTGCTCGATCTTTGATGTCCATGCGCAGCTCCTCTCCTCCCAATGGTCGCTCGTCCCAGTCAGGCCGAAAGCCTTCCCTTCAACTATAACGCTAAACAGAAGTAATGTTGAGAGTTTTTGCCGATAAAAGCTAGAATTCCCATTGCATATAAATAACCATTGCTGGAGAAGGCAAAAAAAATGCGTCCTCCGGAGAAGACGCATTTTCAGGAATGATCAGGGCAGGTATTCGCGTGTTACATTTCGAACCGAATCTTTGAGAATGATTACGTTGTCTTCGATGCGGATACCGCCGCAAGGCATCAGGCGTTCAATCAAAGTCCAGTTGAAGAGCTTGCTAAATTCGCCTTTTCTGTAAGGTTCGAGCAGCATCTTGATGAAATAGAGCCCTGGCTCAACTGTAACCGTTGTGCCTTCGTCAAGCGGCCGTAGAGTCCTGAGTTTAGGGAATCTTGGATCCGGCTCCCCTATGACACCTTCACGCGTTGTCTGTCTTCCGGCAACATCGTGCACGAAAATACCGAGCATGTGACCCAGACCATGCGGAAAGAAGGGCAAAGTCAGCCCGTCCTTCATCGCTTTCTCGGCGTCAACACCCAGGAGAATCTTGTGGTTGACGAGAAGTTGCGCGATGCGTTCGTGCGTGTTGAAATGCAAATCGTTCATGCGCATGTGAAGAGTAATCGACGCACAGATTTCCTTTTGCATCTTGATCATGTCTTCCAGCACAGCACGAAACTCTTCCGGAGCATCTTCAGTCGCATAGGTACGGGTGATGTCGGATGCATAGCCTCGAGCATTCGCACCGGCATCAATGAGCAGGACGCGCCCGTTGTGAACGTCGTCGCGTTTTTCCGCATAATGAAGATAAGCACCCTTTTCATTCAGGGCGATGATGTTTTCGTAGGGCAAATCGATTTCACGACTGCGGGTAGCCTGTAGATAGGCAAAGTGAATGTCGAGTTCGCTTCCGCCCTGACGGAACGCACGTTCCGCTGCAATGTGACCCTTGGCTGCGATGCGGGTGGCATCGGCGAGGCA
>SEDW01000695.1 GCA_004193325.1 Pseudomonadota bacterium
GCCGCAAAACGTCCATCAGCATCGTGCAGTTCCGCCAGGACCACGGTGACGATGGCTCCTGGCATGGAAGCCACGATCAAAGCAATGGCCTTGGCCTCAAAAGGCAAAGTCCTGCCGATTGTGAGGAGAAGGAGAAGCATCAGCAGTGGGCAGAGGATGAGTCGCCAGAGCAGCAAAAGCCCATGCGCTCGTTGCTCGCTCAGCCTGCGCCCAGCCCGTGCCAGTTGGCAGCCGAGGACGTACATGGATAGAGGAAGCGTGGCTTTGCCTATGAGACCGAGGACGAAGAGGAGAGTCGCGAAAGCTTCGCCTTTGGCATCGACCTTGAGCGCGAGGAGCAGGAGCGCAAGGAGGATAGTGAGCAGGGCAGGGCTTAAAACCTTTTTCCATTCTCTTTTCCCCGCGATGACTGGGTAGGCAAAAGTCCAGAGAAAGACATCGGCGCCGATGCTGGAGAGTGCCACGAGGGCCACGCCTTTATCCCCCCAAATGGCCTGAGCGATGACGAGCGGAACAAAAGAGTAGTTCGGCATTATAGCCAAAAAAACATAGCTCCTTTGCCTAGCATTTTCAGTCAGCCCGCTCCAGCTCTTAGCGATGGTAAATTTTCCAAAGACATAGCCCGATGCGCAAATGACAAAAATCAGGAGCGGCAGCAGTATCAGAGGCCTAAGTTCTTCCCAATGAAAGCGCTGAAGCAAAGCCGCGAAAATCAGGCAGGGATAAATTATCTGCACGAGAATTTTCGAGAGGATTCGATTGAAGGAAGGTGCCGCTAGAGCCTTGCGCTCGACGTAGAGCCCGACTATAAGCCCTAAAGCGGCGAGGAAGCTGATAAGGGGCATATGTGAAAAAATCCTTTGTGGCAAAGGCCTATAAAAGCATAAAACCTTAGTGTTGCCAATCCAGATGCCTTTTGACCGTACGAAGTAAGGGAAGCTCCATGGCGAAAACAGGTGTACTCCTCATCAATCTCGGTAGTCCTGATGGACCCGACACCCCATCGGTACGGCGCTATCTGCGCGAGTTTCTGACCGACGCTCGTGTCATCGACACGCCTGTGATTCCCCGCTACCTCCTTGTCTATGGCATCATCTCGATCTTTCGCTCACCGAAGTCGGCTCATGCCTATCAAAAGATTTGGACTCCCAAGGGTTCTCCTCTCGTGCAGGCCGGCTATGCGCTTGCCAAACGCGTTCAGGAGATTCTGGGACCGGATTACCATGTCCGGAGTGCGATGCGTTATGGCAAGCCCTCGATTGAAACGGAAATGAAAGCGTTGCTCGACAGCGGCGTGGAAAAGATCCACGCGTTCCCACTTTATCCGCAATACGCTGGCGCGAGCACTGCATCGAGTGTCGAAGAAGTCATGCGAGTCCTGCAGAAGGAAGTCGCGTGGCCAGAACTCAAAGTTCTCGGTGATTTCTACGATCATCCTGGCTTTATCAACTCGTTTGCCGAGATCGCCAAGCGGCATCTTGCGACCTTTAATGCCGATCATGTGCTCTACAGTTATCATGGACTCCCGGAACATCAAATGCGCAGCGCCGATCGAAGCGGCCAGCATTGCCTCGCGAGCCAGGACTGCTGTTTTTCGATCACTCCCGTCAACCGTCTCTGCTATCGCGCGCAGTGTTTTGCGACCACGCGGGCTCTGCAGGAAGCCATGGGTAGAACGGCCGAAGATTCGAGTCTCTCCTTTCAATCGCGCCTCGGCCGGGCGACCTGGATTCAGCCTTACACCGATCAAGAGTTGCCGATTCTCATCAAACGCGGGGTGAAACGCCTCGCCGTGATGTGTCCGGCTTTCGTCGCCGACTGCCTTGAGACCCTTGAGGAGATTGAAATTCGGGCGGCTGAGGATTGGAAAGCTCTGGGTGGCGAGGCTCTAACCTTGATTCCATCGCTTAATAGCGAAGAGATCTGGTGCCTTACAGTCGCGGACATGGTAAAATAACTCTTATCCATAGGCTAGGGCTTAAGCGACTGTGTCGGGGGCTTGATTGAACGAAGAAGCAGGGGAAAAGGTAGAAATACCGCTCTGGCAAGAGCAGATGCGTAGGCGTGCCTTTCGTCTGCTCGGATGGTCTCTGCCTCTCATGCTCGTTTCCTTTGCGGTCTCCTCAATGATTCCGCATTCTCCGCAAAAAGAAATTCATCTGCGTGATTGGGGCGAAGCGGTCATCGTCAAGGGCCGCTTTGATGTGCCCAAAAAGGGCAATGAGGAAGTGCAGGCCGTGATCCTGATCGATGGTCCTGCGCCCTCGCCCAAAGCGAGTCCAATCGATATTCGGGTGAAGACTCTCGACGGCAGTTTCGATTACAAAAAGCGCTGGAACTTTCGTCC
>SEDW01000696.1 GCA_004193325.1 Pseudomonadota bacterium
TCTGGAAGCAAGTTCTTCATCTATCCTGTCAAATACTGTGACTTCCGGAAACTTCGTTTTCATTCTGTCCATGAGAGAAAACGCAGACTTATTTATTTTTCTATCCATTTCGATGATCTGCGAGAGGAGTGTGTTTTTCTTGATTCCAAATAATTCCTCCTGCTGCTCGATTTGATTTTTTCCTATTTGAGAGAAGTTGTCTCTGTCTCCGATTTTGAAGGAAAAGTTCGGAGTTAATTGGGGATAAATGGTGGTGGCGAGAAGATCGTAAAACGGAGCAATTTCTAGGCCCGTTTTAGTCAGAAGGAATGAGAGATTTTTGGAATGGCTGTCGTGGTTGCCAATTAGTAGGTTGAAGCTTAGCCACTTCAAGAATAGTTCCAGGGATTTTAGACGAGCCTTTACAGGCAGAGTCGCTGCCACGAGATCGTAGTTTTGTTTTAAGTTCGGCCCACCTTTGTTTTCATACTTACTTTCGCTTAAAATTCCTTGTGCCTGACAAAAATCTTGTTGATGAAGGCGATGATGTATTCCTTCGGCGTCTATGTATCTATCGTATCTTTCGACGACAAGTAAGGGGTGAGGGCCCTCGAGTACCTTTGATTTGGCAGTTGGCATTCCTACTGCAGCTGCTAATTCCAGGCAGAAATGTTCATTGTATACGGAGTCTTTAATTTTTGAATGATGGATAGGAATCTTGATGATGTGCGTAGTAGGAGCCCCATCTGTAGGGAGATATATTTCGCCACTTTTTTCTATCGCAGCGAATTTATCTTGGGCTCCCGCTAAGGAAAGATACACGTTTTCTTCGGCTAATGCCGATGCAACGGAGCTTTTTGATTCAATTGAGTCATAGACTAAGCTCATGTCGATTTTTTGGATTTTTTCAGATTTGGAGACGAGAGGCTCATGACCAGGTTGAAGGATCGATATCGCTCCCGCGCAATCGGATCCATAATGGGCCAGAAAATCGAAAGGCCCTCCGACATGCTGCGAGGATTGAATTTTATCGAGAATGTTTCCTTCCGGAAGCAGATTTTCGAAAAAAGAAAGCGTGATTCTATTCCCAAAGTGTTCGTCCTTCAGCGGTAGAGCCAAACTTAGGGGAAATCTGCTAGGATTTTGCAGCCAGCTCGAATGGTAATGGAAAGTGTGAATAAGGTCGTCGTCCTGAAGGAAGGTTCCGACTCTGTCCATTTCGTAGTAGACATGGAGTTCTTTCATTCGTCCATCTCCAGCGTAATTTTGAATCCGAGGATTACGGACATCTTGAGTAAGGTCGAAAGTTTGATGTCGGTTTCACCTCCTTCAAGCTTGCTTATGCCGTTGTGGGAAAGATTGCAGAAATCCGCTAATTGTTTTTGGGTAATGCCTAGTTCGCCGCGTCGTTTTTTAATCACTTCTGCAGCGTCTTTAGAATCATTTATATAATTGTTATGCATTGTTGCACTCCATTTCTCCCTACAGGGAGAATATCATGGTTTTCTGCTCCAATTATACACTAATTCTCCCTGCAGGGAGATTTATCGAAAAAATGTCAAATTCATAGGGAAATTCTCCCTAGAGGGAGAATTCAAACGATCATGCTCATCTTTCGATTAAATTCTCTTCGAAGGGAGAATTTACAGGTCTCGAGACTTCCCCTCATTCAAAGTCTCTCGAGCTTCCTCAAAATCCCCGGGCAGAGGGTCCGGTGCTTTCTGCTCATGCTTGTCCTCTGGCTCAAAACTGAGACGTGCGTACAACGGGAAATGATCGGATCCGACATCGTCGAGCCGTCTCATTTCAGCAATTCTAAAACTCCGCGAATGAAAAATATGGTCTATTGGAAAACGCATAAAAAAGGGCTGCACAGGAAAGGTAGGAGTCGGACCGCGACCAATGCGCGGGTCAAGAAGCCCGGAGATTCGACGGAAGAGACGAGTGGTATGAGACCATGCGACATCATTGAGATCACCGATTACGACTGTCGGCAGATCCGTTTCTTTAGATTTTTTTGCAATTTGAATCAGCTCAGCATCGCGTTTGGTGCTGGGCCCATCTTGAGGACGTGGCGGTCTTGGATGCAAACCAAAGAGCTTAACCTTTTGGCCAGACTTCAGTGTTAGTGTTGTTTCGACTGAAGGCACATCTTCCTCAATGAGGAAATTGATCTGAGAATCCGTCAAAGGCAGTCGCGAGTAAAATGCTAGGCCGTACGTGTTGGGAAGTGCGTTTAGAAGCGTGTAGGGATGACTTTCCTTGAGCTCTTTGCAAACCTCGACCCACTGGGCATCGACTTCGAGCAGGAAGACGATGTCAGGCGCTGTTCGCTTGATAAGATCAAGAAGCGGACGACGCTGTTTAT
>SEDW01000697.1 GCA_004193325.1 Pseudomonadota bacterium
TTTGTTCTGAAGAAAGGCTGCATGCTCACGCACGACCAATGCTTCACATTCCCGGCTCAAGCCAACGCGAACAGTTCGCATATAGTTCAGAGTTAGATCTTCCGGTTGGCGAAGATTTTGAGGCCCGCGATTGAGACGAGGCGTGTAGATGTCAACCGTTCCGACAAAGGGTCTTTCATCGGGAGTGAACATGGATTCCGAGCAGTCACTCAACTCTTTGAAGTTAGCGTTGCCCTTACAGATCTCAAATCCATAGTCGCGTTTAGGAAAAATCCTCTGATAGATAAGGGTAAGAGCGCGACCGTCCACCAGACGCATAGCACTTCCAGGGGAAGGGGCGTAGGTAATGGGCACGCCTGAGTTTTCGCCGCCTATGACGCCACCGCCTTCATTGCTGCCCGAAGCGCCCCCGTTACTACCGTTGGCTCCGCCTGGGCTTCCGGCTCCCGCTTTGGGACGAGACGGTGCATTGCTACAGGCAGTGGCCAGACTAAGAGCTAAGAGAAAAAGATATTTTTTCATATTCATTCCTTAGTCGGCTTGAGAAATTGTGGATCGGCCAGCATCGCTTTGATTACAGCGCGGAGACTCATTTTCGAAGAACGCAGGAGAGCGACGTAAGTTGGGAGTTGTTTTTCAATCTCTGCCGCGCTCATCTTTCTGCCGTTCACAAACTCAAAGGCCCGCTTCGTCGTACATTCCGCAAAAGCCTCAGTCTCCGACATGATCTTGCCAAAACCAGCGGCACCCTTGCCGTCGACGCCTGCAAAGCGTCCTCTGGAATCCGGATTGGTTTTGTTGTCGTAGAGATAGTTCGGTTCCCCTGTGAGCGGCCAGTTGTTAAAGAAGGCGGCCATGGGCTCAAGGGATTTATGACAGAAGGAGCAGTAAGCTCTTTGAGTCAGATCAGGGTTCGAATCGGTGGGATCAGGCTTGGCCGTGGCGGGCACACCAAACTTCGAACAAAGGAAGGTCTCATAAGCCTTATTCGCCTTGGCTCTTCGGCCGTTGGTGAGAAGCTGATAGGCAGGAGAAGTCAAGACACCCGCGTGGAGTGCGTTTCGTTTGATTCGATAGTGTTTACGGTCAGCGGCATTCGGTGTTTTAAAGATAGGGTGATTTGCATCATCGATAGATCCGCCTGGATAGTTCGCCCAAAGCCTTGGACCATTGAAAGTCATCCAGGTCCCGTAGGTTCCCGTCATGATCGTGTCGGTACCTGTGACGATCTCTGTGAAGGGTCTATCTTCGGCTACCGTGTGGGCAATGTAATAACCAGGCTCGAGCATCAGGTCGCGGTTGAAAAGGTCTGTAAAGCGATCCTTGTCGCCAAGGCTTGTCGTGTTACACAGCTTGAGGTCGCTCCCGCCGCAGTGCTCAACTACCAGTGGGGTGGCTTTGTAGGACGTCAGGCCTCGATACTTACTGTCGACGGAAACCTGAACCGGATCCCACCAGGGTTTGACGTCGACAAAGTTACTGCCGCAAGGCAGGTCGCCGCGCTCGTAGATAGGAAGAATCTCTTTCCAGAACGGTAATGTGCCTTCCAGGACCGCGCGACCATCAGGACCTATGCCCGTAGCAGCGGCTTTCTTCACACTTTCGATCGACACGGGGTTGGCCGAAAAATGGAGAACCGGTCCTTCGGGGCAGTCTTTGAGCTTAACCTGCAAAGGTCCTCGCATCGCAATCGCGTTGCGTTCCATATGTTCTTTATCGTAGTTCTTCGCGTACTCGGCATTGTAGCCTTCGGGATATTGCTGGGATGTAATCGATCCAAAGGATTCGTTCTCAGCTGCATCACGCAACTCGTAAGCGTGAAACGGCAATTGAAAGCCCATGGTTCTCGTATAGAACATGGCAAAGTTTTCGATGAAGTCGGGATCGGTACTGAGCTTGTCGGCCAGAGCTTCGAGAGTGATCTGTCCCGCGAGGAAGCTCTTTCGGAGCTCAGGGCTAAGGGGCTTGGCAGTGAGGGTCAGCGAAATCTTTTCCGCCTGTCTAAGCGAAACGAGATCAGCTGCTGGAGCGATCGCCGAGAAACTTAGAATGCCTACTAAGGCAGCGATCTTACGCTTCATAGAATTATTACCCCCGGGAAAAGTCTAAAGGTACGAAACCCTCACACCCTGTATCGGTAGGCAAAAGACATTCTTTTGATGAATTATTAAAACGCTATAATATCAATCGGTTAAATCGAATATTTAACGATAATTAGCGAACTTCCGCTGTAATTAGCCAGCGACTTTGTCCCCTATTAATTGATCAGCGATTATGTCCCCTCAAGGTAAAATCCTCTCAAATCCAACCCTTAGGATGGGAGGTTCC
Organism: Pseudomonadota bacterium; assembly: GCA_004193325.1. GTDB lineage: Bacteria > Bdellovibrionota_B > Oligoflexia > Oligoflexales > Oligoflexaceae > Oligoflexus. The sequence continues at coordinate 2,329 of SEDW01000697.1, forward strand.
ATGGAAGGAACAATTGCC
>SEDW01000698.1 GCA_004193325.1 Pseudomonadota bacterium
CATTGAGACGGGTGGAGCTATCCATCCGTCTTTTCACGCCAACGTAACAATTCTCAAAGAAATCATCTTGAGACATTTTAGTCGAGAAGAGACTTCAACCTTTTCGAAGATTCGCTTAAAGACAGAGACTGCGGTGTTAATGGGGCTTGGCGCCAAGATCAAAGCGGAATATTGCAGGCTAGCTTTCCAATCCTAGACAGTCGATAGGCGATTACAGTTCTCCGCTAGCTTGGATTCAACAATTGCTTTGAGGTGGCGAGGAAGGGGATCGAGAGTTGTACGAATCTCTTCGATACGTTCGATGAGGAGCAGTTTTTCGTTCGATCGCAGGGGAGGGAGGAAATGGCGATTGGTCGTGAATGTTGCACCTGCTTTCACATGTGGATAGTCTTCATTCGCATCAAGCCCGCTTAAGTAGCTCCCTGTTATGGACAGGCATTTCATAAGATCAAACGTGAGTGATAAAATAGTGTTTCGATCGTCCTTTCTGCGGTCTTCTCCGGAATACAGCAAGGTGAGTGTTCGAAGCATGAGGTCATACAGAGCGTTTGCAATATCTAGCACCGCAGCAGCCTTGGGGGCGTTGATCCATACAACGCTCTCGCTATCTACAGGCTTCCTCATAACCGGATTCCGAGCGCAGGCGTGTGCTGGAGAAAACTTAGGATTCAATTTTAGCGCCGCTTCATATTCCTTTTTGATTTTGCGGAATTTTTGAAAGTGAGATATTTCGTTCAATGAAGATCCGCCTTCTCCTTCCTCGACAATTCTCTCGATTGCCTTCAGAGACGATGCTTCGTCATGAATTGTATCCATACCTTCTAACGACACATCTTTGCCGTTGAGCTGAAGATTTTTGTTGCCGCAAAAAAGCTTTTCGGCGCCCATTTTCTTATTTAAATAAGAAATGCCTTGCGTGATAGAGGCATAGAGATCGCTGACCGTGGAATAATCACCGCCATGAGTCATAAGGCTACTGTCGGGAGCCTCCCGAGTGTAATCCATATGCTCGTTTTGATCGCTATCCTCAAGCTCACTATCAGACGATCGTTCCAGGAAGATAAAATGATCTAGGGTATCCTTGTTAAACGGAGCGAGTTCCATCACAAAATCGGCGGGAAAATATCCCGATTTGATGGGGAAATTCCCTCTAAAAAAATGGGCATTCCCGCCGATGGCAGTCGCGAGATTCGAGACGATTGCGAGGTGTGACATTTCCTGCACGCAGATGCTCATCAGGGTCTCACGCCAGTTTTTCACTAAAGAAAGTTCCGATTCGCTGAGTCCTTCATCGGGTTCAGACTTGAGACTAAAGACAGCGTAGAGATAAAGACACATAAGATTGTGTTCTAGTTCGGCGGCTTCAGCCAACACGCCAAGGAGTTGGTTTCTCGTTTCGATTTTGGGAAGCGCCGGCATCTTTGACCTCAGAGTGTTATCTTTTGTAAAGTATAGGCCTACTGCAGTCAGAATTAAGCAACGACAGTGAGCTTGTGTCTTAAGGTATAAGCTGCGCCGCGGAGAATCTCAAGGCGCTCAGGTCTCATCTTGTCCAAAGAGTTGACGATGAAAGCCATTCGGAGGTTCTGCAAAAAGAATTCGCGGTGTTTTTCGATGAAGCTCCAGTAGAGCCCATCCACCCCATCCTGCCATTCTCCAGCTTCGAAGTTGCCCATCTTCCGGTAGTAATTGGCTCCGCAAATATAGGGTTTTGTCGCAAAGATCCCGCCATCACTGAAAATGGCCATCCCGTAGACATTAGGACCCATTACCCAATCCGCCGAATCAATAAACATCTCCATAAACCAGCGGTGAGCTTCCTGGGGATCGATTTCGAGGAGAAGCATCAAACTCCCCACGACCATGAGTCGCTCGATATGGTGGGCGTAGCCGTAGCGAAGGCATTTCTGAATCGTCGCGTCCAGGGGTGGAATTCCTGTGTCTCCCCTATACCAATGAGGGCTGAGCTTGCGTCGATGGTTCCAGAAGTTAGTCCTTTCTTGCTGAGCACCGAAGTTATGGTAGATGCCTCGAACAAACTCCCTCCAGCCGATGATCTGTCTGACAAAACCCTCTAACGAATTTATTGGAATGGAATTGGCTTTAGCTCTTGCCAGAGCCGCTTTGATGACTTCAGAAGGTGTCAAAAGCCCTGTGTTAAGAAAGGGTGTAAGCACAGAATGGAATACGAAAGGTGAGTGTGCTGGCAATGCATCTTCATAAGGTCCGAAGTTAGAGAAGCGATTCTCAAGGAAGTCTTCAAGCCATAGCCGAGCGCCTTGTCGATCGGTCGGTAGCCAGAAATCTTCGGAATGACCTGGATGATCGGCGAAATGCTCATCTAT
>SEDW01000699.1 GCA_004193325.1 Pseudomonadota bacterium
TGGGCTCGGCGGGCAATCGCTAACGCGGCTTTTTCATGCGATGAAATATTAAGACCCTGATACTTATACGCGCCGATTAGACTTGTATAGGCAGGGTTTATGGATATGAGGTTTACACCTAGGGCTCTTGCCTTGGACTGAAAATGAGAAATGAAAGAGGCATAGGCGAACTGCGAGAGAAAATGCCTTCGAAACTTCGGTTGCGCTCTTAGTTCTGCCTTCTTGGCTGCAAAATCAAGATCCTCAATCGCTAGAGGCTTCTGTCGACTCAGACAGTGTTCAATTACGACTGCGACGGCATCGCCTATAATCGCCGCGGCCTGTTCACTGTCTAGCCCTTTTAATTTGAAGGGGAGCACGAAACTATCCAGATAGTTACCAAAGCGATCTGTCTCAGTAATGGCAAGATGGTCGGCATTAATATCAAGACCCACCATACCATTGTCTGAGCGAGTAATGATCGGTGCCGATGCAACTTTGAATGATGCCTGCAAATAATAAGACTTCTCTTTGTTTGCTGAATTATAACGTCGAATTAGTCTGTAGGTTATAGGATGTGACGTTTTCTGATTCTTCTTACCATGCTCCCCTGGATGCGACAAAGCTTTGATAAATTCGGCTTTCAGAAAATCAGGAAAGACAACGTCTCGCAAAAGGAGGGTCTTGCTCTCAAAGCCTTTGGCATTGGGCAGGCGAATCTTAAGCGTCTTATCAGCAATTGAATATTGAACAGTCTGATTACCGAAACTCTCGTCCGAAGAGCCTACGAAAGTCATCGAACTCGATCGCGCGAGCCTGAAAACATTCAACCACTCTTGATGGTCTTCGAGCGAATTCTCCGCAAGATTAAACTGCGCACGAAAGAGCTTGCCGGACCCAAAACATAGCTTTGAGACTGAACGTGCCTTAATACGTTCACGCTTAATCGTCAGATTATATAAACGTCGTTTCTTTTGGTGAATCTGTCCTTGGAACTTCGAAATTTCACTGATGAGCTCTTGTCTTTGCAGCTTGTAAATACCGCTTGGCATGACAGGTTTTTTAGAAATCTTTTTACCGCAATTTTCCTTGACCTTCCAGCTTGCGACTTTGGTCCGATAGGTCGCAATCGCCTTTAAAAAAGACTCATTTTTCTTGATCTTTTTTTGAAGTTCTCGGCATTGATTTTTCACAATCAAAATGTGGCTTTCGACCTTCTTCAAATTAAGTTTAAGTAATTCTTCATTAGCCTTCGCCAGCGCCGAAACATCTTTAGCTAGCGAGTTAAAGTGCCTAGCGGTTAAGCCGTAGGAGGATATGTAATTCGTTTTCAGATCATTAATTGGCAAATCTTTGACTATTAGATCTCGGTATAGCCGATGTCTCAGTGAAGAGAAATAGCCCAGCACCTCGTCAAGCAACGGAAAATCTTCTGCGCAAGATAGGCGAGTTTCTATGGTTTTTTGACCTGAGTCTTCTGCCTTACGCATTATGCCGCCAGCTTTCTGTTTTTATGTGATCGGCGTCCATGAAGCTTCGCGCAAAACACAGTCATGAGTTCAATTACATCAGAACTCATTTCCATTTCAAAGGACATCTCTAGAGTGTCATCGAGAATGATGACCTCGACCTTATGATTGCGGCAAAGTGAAAAAATAATTTCAGACCCGAATCTTAGAAGCCTGTCTTTATGAGTAAGAATGAAATGAGTGAAAGATTCCGTTTGAATACGATAAAGTAGTTTCTTTAGCCCTGGCTTCTTGTAATTTAAACCTTACCCTAAATCGGAAATAAGTTCAAAATCAGCGAAATTTTCACTGCTGCACTTCTCCAGTCTTAGGCCTTGGGAAAGAAGATCTTTTTTCCGGTCATGACTCGATACTCGAGAATAAGCTAAAGCTTCAACCGCTCTCACTTTGGGAAGTTCAAGTTCGATTCGTGAGCAGATTTCATCTGCTTTATAACGCCGATGTTTGCCGATAGTTCGATGGTTCGAAAGCAGTGTCCCGTCGGCTCCCCAACGCCTTAAAGTGTTGACTGATACACCTAGCAACAGAGCAGCTTCACCGATCGAAAGGTACATATTTCTATCCCAAAATAGGCACAATACATTCGTATTGCTATCAACATTGAAATAGTCGGAATGAGTAGATTCGTCAAGATTTTTTTTGAAGCAGCATTAGCCTTTATAGCGCCAGGTCTAGTGCTGAATCTCAAGCTACCCTACATTATTTTTAGTCCAAGCAAACGCCCGGATTTTGGCAGAGATGCCTTACGAACTTGAAGCCCTCAAAAAGGGGAACACAGATGAACAGCTCAAAGCTTCCAATCACCTTCAACGCACTGGCTCTTGCCCATGAA
>SEDW01000700.1 GCA_004193325.1 Pseudomonadota bacterium
CAGGGTCAGCGCAACGCCTTTATCGGTGTTTGCATCGCGATCAGCATGGACCCTTTGGTTTTTCTTTACTGAGATTACTGTTCTAAGTATGGATGGGAAAAGATCATGGCTATGAATCGACGCAATCTCCTCAAAACTTCAGCTGCGGCAGCTGCTGCTTCAGCTATGATGAATAATCGACTCTTTGCGGAAGAGGATGCGCCTCATCCCAAGAGCAATCGCTTTTTGCTCTACATTCATTTCGGCTCGAGTTGCGGCGCGGCAAGCGGTCTTTTGCAGCCTATGACTCCTGGCAAATGGCCCACAGGATTCTTTCAGGGCGGGGCTCCAGGCGGCTCGATGAATCCTTTGATGAACAGCCATACTCAAGCCGGTTCCCTCGTGTTTCATGACTATCTCAAATTTTTGGCGCCGATGGCTGACAGCATGTGCCTCGTCGAAGGCACGTCCCAGTCGCTCGATCACAACGTTGCAAGTCTTTTGCAGCGGCGCGGTGCAGGCACGACCTCAACCTCTCCGGAATGGGCCATGGGTGTGACTCAGTTCATGCGGACGACCAATCGTTTGAATCCCATGGTTCTCACCAATGCAAACAAGACGAGCAGTGTCACCGATGTAACCTCAGTATCGGCGAGTTCGATTGACGAATTCAAAACGATCACGAGCGACAGTGACAAGATCCCTAAAGATGCCATGGATCCCATCTGGGCCCGTTTAAAGGGTCGTTTCAAGGATCCCGCGCTTGGCACCGTCTTGACCGAAGCCAGCCTGGGTGCAGGGGCAACCTATCAGCTGAATACCTTAAATCTCGGACTGCCTGAGCTCAACAGCGCTGGTGGCGATATCACTGCTTTGAGAGCGGCGCTATCCAATGGCGAAGTCTCGAAGCTGGTTGACACCTGCGCTGACAAATCCGCGATCATCAATGTGTCCAATGGCGATGGTGGGTTTAAGGAACGTTTGGTACTCGCAGGAATTCTTGCCAAGACAGGTTTGGCCAACGGCATGTCTATCGACGCGCTTGGCGAAGACAGTCACGGCGGTGGCGCGGACGTTACGACGGCTCGCAACGCATCCGCGAAATGGGCAGCCATTTCCCTCTTCTGGAAATGGGTTGTGGCAGCCGGTTTGCAAAACGATGTGATGATCATCATCAGTCATGAATTTGCCCGCTCGCCCTATAATATCGTTGCTCCTGATATGCAGATCGTTGACGCCTCGGGCAAGACCGTGACGATCAAATCTCCCGGCCGTGATCACGCGCTCTGCATGGGCACGATGTTTATTAACGCCGGCGTGCCGAAGGGAGGCCGCATCGGCTTCGTAGGCGATAACATGGTTCCTCAGGCGACCAAAGACGCCAAGGGAACGATCGATGCTTCAGGCGCACCTTATACCTCGGAAAACATCGTGGGAAGTATGCTTCTGCGTGTCTACGACGATCTCTTTCCAACTGAACGCATGGTTCGTAAGCATTGGCCGACCTTCAAAGAAATCGGACCCATCACTGCCTAGTTCGCCTCGACCTCAGCACAAAAGTTTGTTAGCGTCTCCCTAAGAGAAACAAGTGGAAAACTTGTTCTTTTCTTAAGGGAGGCATTGTCAAAATGTTCGAAACTTTCAGCTTTCTGGCCAATCCCGATCTCTTCTACGTCCTCCTCATCGCCGGCTTTTTAGGCATTGCCTTAGAGTTTCTTCATCCCGCAACGTTTATACCAGGCATACTAGGCCTTCTCTGCTTGTTCCTGGCTGTGATTAGCGGCGCCATGCTTCCCCTGAGCACGAACGCGGTGATCATACTTGTCGTCTCCATCATTTTTATGGTGGCGGAGATTTTTGTCCCAGCCTTTGGACTTTTAGGGGTTGGCGGTTTTGTGGGCTTTGTTTTTGCGTCGTTTATGTTGATGGAAAGAAACAATGAGATGGGGCTTTCTATTTCTAACTACACAATTATCCCAGTCGTGATTTTAGTCGCTCTCGCGTTTCTCGGCGTGGGGTACCTGCTGATCAAGAGCCAAAAATCTCGTATCAGAACCGGAGAGGAAGCTTTGCTGGGCGATGTCGCCATTGCAGTTGAGGACTTTCAGGGGACAGAGGGAATGGTTCGCATGGATGGAGAATTCTGGTCGGCGGAACTCATCGATGCCGCTTTCGTTAGGCGTGGGGACCGCCTCGTCGTCAAGGCTCGGGATGGCCTCAAATTAAAAGTTCAAATCGTTCGCAGTTAATTCATACAAAGGATGCATCGCATGAGTTTTGGTTTGATCTTGGCTCTCGTCTTTATCGCGTTTTTAGTCTTTTCCGTCTTTCGCATCATTCCAGAATACGAGCGGGCCAT
>SEDW01000701.1 GCA_004193325.1 Pseudomonadota bacterium
GGCACAGTAATTTTCGCAAGGCGTTCGACAGGCGCCTCCTCTTGAGTCAACTCCATATCGTAGAGAAGAGTCGGAGCAAGAGCTTTCATCGTCTTCCAGCCAGGCATCAGAGGCAGCATGAATACGAAGACCTTCGGCATTCCGATTCCCGTTAGGAAAGAGCGGAGAGCTTTGACATTCGATCCTTCCTCGACATATCCCTTCACTCTGGCGATGAGCTCTGCATATTCGGTTTTTTCCTTAGGAGCAGCGACGTAAGCGGCATCATAGATGATGATCTTTAGAATCTTGTCAGGAAATTTGAGAGCAGCCTCCAAAGCCAGCACAGCCCCTGAGGAGTGGCCATAGAGAATGGCTTTTTGTCCACTGGCGTCAATCAAAGCCTCTATGTCCTCAAGCTCTTTGCTGATCGTATAAGGCCCCTGGTCACCGCTATCGCCCCGACCCCGCCGATCGTAGTTATAAACCGTAAAGCCCTCTGCGAGCCCCTTAGCATCCGCTTTAACGGGCATGAAATTTCGAAAGCAGCTCGCTCCGGTGATAAATACAAGGACTGGCCCGCTACCGTAGACGTCGTAGGCAACCTGAGTTCCGTCTTTCGAGATTACGGTCTTCATGACTCTTCTCCTCTAAATCTAGATCTGCGTTTTGCTGCCGATCATCATATCACAAAGGGCCAGGCTGATTGAGCCTGGCCCTCGGATATATCAGGATTATTATTTGTTAAAAATTTGATCAGGAGTTCCGAGATCGATTAGCCAAATATCATCGATGTCGACGGGATTGTTCAGATCCTTGTTAGCAAAAGACAGAGCAGAATTGATGTCATTGCCAGTAAGAAGAACGTCGAATCGGTTCCATTCTGTATTGCTCACGATCGCGGCAAGCTGACTTAAATGTGCATATTGAAGGTCTAAGATAGAATTGGGTTTTACCTGACTTGTCGTCCTCACCGAAAATCGCAAGAGATAGGAATGGGTGCTTTTAAGCACAAAGTTTTGATAAAGAGCATTGCGATAAAAACTTTGAGCGGCGTTGATTCTGCATAGGTTTTCGAGTGAAGCCCACTGATTTCCTGCAAAGGCTTTGTAGGTACCATCGGCTTTCCATAGAGCGAGATCCATGAACCCGCCAGCATTCGAACACTCTTGCCCTTCGAAACTCCAGGGCGTTTTACTCGCTGTCGAAAAGCGAGCGAAGGAATCGGCGCTCGTTACCACATTACTTTCAAAACTTCCGTCCACGAAGAGGTTTTGCTGAGCTTGAATTCGTTCAGGAACCGACACGAAACTCTTTGTTCCATCAGCATGAACGAAGGCAATGGCAAAAGCTGTTTCGGGTACAGCGCGGACTAGATAAACACCTTCAGCTTGAACCTCAAAGTTGAGGATAGCCCATTTAGCTTCGAGACCAGAAATCGAATACAATTTCGTAAAGACTGCTTGAGCCGTACCATTTGGATTGCAGAGCATGTCCGAGGCGCTTGTAAAATTACAGGTGAGATAAGCACCCGCCACAGGCACAGGCACCACGACGGGAGCCGTGCTGAGTGCTGGCTCATTCGTTTCGATGTTGTCTGCTGGAGGCGTTGTAGCACCGTCCTTAGAGTCTTTGGAGTTCGCTGCTTTATTTTTAGCTGCACCGGTAAATTCCTGACCACTACAGCCAAAACTTAAGACCAGCAGCAGAGCCAACGTTGTGCGAAGCATGAGAACCTCTCGCAATGCTTGTATATTTTACGCTTCGGCCCGAGCTGCAAAGGGCCTTAGCGCTTGCATAAACATCAATCTAATCAAAGACCTAAACCGCTCATTAAATATCGGCATTTTGGTGAAGATTTGATTTTTTGAGTGAGTTCTTACAGGGCGGTATGAGTTGAGATACGAGGAGCGTTGACGATTGATCACAGAGGATAGGAATTCGCAATAGCTGCTATCTTTCACGAGTCTAAAATGAAATAATCTTTTTTTGAAAAAATTATTCTATGCTTTGAGGACCCTCTATGAAAAAAACACTAAACGCTCTTCCTTTGACTCTATTCACAGGCATCTGGGTCTCATCTATGGCAAATGCAGCGGGTCGAATCGATAACACCATTGCGCAAACGGAGACAGCGGCACCTGCTCAGACAACACAGGGGCAGGTCCCTGGCGCGGCGCAGCCTGCAGCTGTCCAACAAGTTCCTGCAGCTCAACAACCTGCGGCTGTTCAGCAGCAGCAGCAGCAGCAGCAGCAGCGGCAGCAGCCCGCAGTTCGTACAATAGAGCGAGTCGAACCCGCCGCCATTCCCGTGGCTGCCAGCTCCAAAAGTCAGGATCAACTCGAATATGAAGCCAA
>SEDW01000060.1 GCA_004193325.1 Pseudomonadota bacterium
GAGGCTTCGTAGCGTGCGATGCGAGCTTCAACGCTCGGATCACGGTCGACGCAGGCCCATTCCTGCTTGTTGTTCGGAGTGCAGAACTCAGGACCGAGAGCATTGTTATGCATAAACGGAGCGTGAGCCCAGACACTCAAGAGCGAAATATTTCGATAGAAGCCGGGTCCGCCGGCTTCCTTGCCGACAAGTTCGGGCACACCGGAAGGTGCAGCGGTCGCGTGAAAGGTTTCGGACGCGAACTGTTCCCAGATGTGGCCTTTGTTGTGGTTACTGTGGAGAGCGCGGCAGCGGTGACTGTCGACTTTCGAAGCATCTGTTCTTTCATCATTGCCGAGCCAATCGATGCGGACTCCCGCGCTGTCGGTCGCTAGAAAGTTCAAGCTGGCAAAGAATTTTTCATCACGGGGCTGGCCCGGAATCTTAGGCTGCTGACTTGAGTGGCAAGTCGCACAGTTCTTAGCAAAGACCTTGCGGCCTTCTTCAAAGACTCCGCCTGACTCTGCGTAGAGTGGATCAAACTTAGCTTTGACATCGGCAAGGTGGGACTCGCCAACGGCTTGGTATTTGCTGTTTACAGCATCTTTGAGATCGGATGGGCGACGATGCAGAATAAATGCTGCGACATCGCCAACACGGTCTTCCATCGCTCTCCAGTTGCTACAGTCGCGTCGGCATTGCGCGATCTCAAATGGTTTTTGCTTGGTATAATAGCCACTGTATTGGTGGGGGTTGACGAGATTGTTCTGCCAGCACTTTTCCGAACACATGCCTATGTTCACGTAGACACGCATAATTGCGAGATCTTCGCCGACGCTGTCTTCACCACCCTTGAGAATCTGCATGACCGATTGCTTTTGTGTGCTGAGACTCCAAGGCTCACCAGGAGCGTCGCGGCGCCAGCGTTTGACGTCGTGCTCGAAGGTGGGGCGTTTATCGAAGTTGATTATCGCATTAAAGGTGCCTGTGTTGTGCAAGTTGTCGTTGGGAATGGCTGAGGTATCGGTGGTCCCCGGCCGCACATGAGTCAGGGTTTGGAAAAAGACATCACCAAGAGGCTTGTCGAGGCGAAGCCCGGAGGTGAAGATCGCTGTGTTGTCCATGAAGATGTTGCCGATGGTGCCATCGATGTTAGCCCATTCGGGTGCTTCACGATTTGCGGGGGGATGCTTGGGATCGAAGCCCACATGACAGGACGCGCAGGTCGTGCCGAACGTGAAAGGGGGTTCAACCGAGGCATCCTGAATATTCCACTTGTCCCAGCCCTTCCAGGTCTTCGAGTTAAAACGCGGATTCGGAAATTTTCGGAAACCTATTACGCCTACACTTGTTCCAAATTCAAGGCCGCACGCGCTTTCGAGTTTGGGATTTGCGTCCATTGAACAGGCAGGATCTCTATACCCCTTCTTGCCGACGAATTTGAGCAGCTCCTCATCGCCAGGACAGATGTCAAAGCCGTAGCTCGCGTCAGTGCCGGGTTTGCAATCGGGATCATTGATGAGACCGTGGCTCTGAAATCGTTTGCCTCGGGTCTGAGTACCCATGATTCCATGAAAATCGAGCGGAGCGTTGAAGCGCTGCTGGAGGACATAACTATGGTGACGCTTGTTCCCTGCCGTTGCCTTGTACCAGATGTCTCTACCGTTCTGTTCGGCGGGACTTAGGCTCGCGGCCTGTTCTTCGTAGGTGACTGCCATCAATGATGTGGGCCCTAAGATCATTCATTAGAATTGTTCATCGGTGGGGGGATGATTTTTAAAGGTTGAGTGCACAGTCGTAACCACTGATTTAAAGCTCAAATGCGGTAGATCTGTGATTCTTCTCATTGAGGCGCGATAGGTCTTGCACACAGTTCATGCTGGAAATGAGGCTTTAGAACATTGCAGATTTTTTCGACTAGACCTTTTGTTGACTGATCCCAAACTTGAATGAAGCCATCATTATCGAAGGAGAGCAATTTTCGACCATCTGGGAAAATTCCAATGCCCTGAACTGTGTACTGAAGGGTGCTTAGGGTACTCGTACGAGTTCCCGATTTTGCATCCCAGATTGAAATGCCTTCCTTCGCATGAAGAACTAGAAACGATTTTTGATCGTCAGTTAGCAAGATCTTTAAAATTCCTTCACCGGTATCGATCGTTTGAATGTTTTCACCAGTTTTGATATCCCAGATTCGAATTGTTTTATCCGAAGCGGCCGAATAGAAGCGGAGGCCGTCCGCAAATAGGCCCATGTCAGTCACCATATTCAGGTGTTTATTCAAAGTTCTGATCTTAGATCCAGTGGCCACATCCCAGAAAAAAATATCGGCGGATGAATGCACGATCATAATTTTGTCGTCTAATGTAAAAAGAATTCTATCGCAGCCCACTGCATTCGTAACGGTGTGTAGAGCCTTCATGGTTTCGACACTCCAAATCATAGCACTGTAGTCATGAGAACAGGTAGCGAGGAGCTGCTGATTGTGACTCATTACAATTGCATCGACTCCTTTGAAGTGACCCGGAAATTCCTTTAAGTTATTTCCGTCTTTAATAGGCATGATCGTCGGATTTTTGCCTAAGAAGACCAAAGAATTCTCATCGGGACTTAGAGAGATGTTCCGGGCGTTCCATTCGACCAGTGGAAATTTTCGATCGATTTCCCACGAGTTTGTATTCCAATGATTGATATTAAGGTCCGTTGAAGACGTATAAAAACCATGTCCGTCTTTTTCGAATGCCAGAGACCCGAATGTCTTGGCACTATTTTGCAAGACTCTCTCGCTCTTACCGGAGTCCAGAAACCAAGCAGTTATTGGTGCCCGATTAGAACTGGTATAGGCAACTTCTGATCCCTTTGGCATTCTCAACTGAAGAACCATATCGCGAGATTTGTCCTCAAACTCTTTTAGTAGTCTAAGGTCTTCAATGCGGTAGGAATAGAAGTGTTGTAGGTCATCCAGGACGAGAACTTTCTGGTCGTCTGCTGCAAGCCGTATCCGTCTCGTAGACCCCAGCGGGTTGACTTGTATGCTGTTCAGGAGAGTCCCAGAACCTGTGTCCCAGACTTTTACCCAGCCGTCCCTCGAAGCGGTAATTGCTCTCTTGGAATCGGGTGTGAAAAGAGCCGCTTCCAGACTTTCCAAATGTTCGAGGTTTATTGCCGTTCCCGTGGTAGTATCTATAATCCTCGCGACCTTTCGACTTTCTGAGTAGACAATCAGGTGTTGGTCGTTCGCTGAAAACTTGACCTGGTCGAACACGCCCAATTCGGTTGGGAATCGACTTATAATGTTGCCATTTTTTAAATTAAAAACCTGGAAGAGTTCCTGGCTTTGCAAATCGACTGCGATCGTTCCGTCACTATCTAGCGCCGCGAGGTTGCTAGAGATCTTCACGCCATCATCTGGTATCAATTCCACGCCAGATTCGAGATTCCATATTGAACTTTCAAAGTTGTCTTTAAACGTAGCGACCACTTTTCCACTTCCACTCAACAGGAAATCATTCGTATTTATCTCTATTGAGGACGGAACGATATTAAATTCCCGGTGAATTTTCTTCTTTGAAACATCCCATACGACTAAATTGGTTTTCCCTTTGGCGCATAAAATAAATTTTCCGTCATTTGAAATGTCGAAATTTCTTGTACAACCTGCGATATCTTCGGCCAGAGGAAGACTGACTATCTTTTGGTAATAGGCATTGGTCAGACCGGCAAGGGCGCTCGAACTCGCTTCTTCGCGTTCATATTTTGTTGAGAGCGATAACCTAGATTTCTCAGAATCAAGTGCGCTTTTTATCGCATCTAGACTCCGCATCTCCTGCACTGCGAGCGATACTTTACTAGTCGCCTGCGACTTGATGAGCTCTATTTCTTCTTTGTGATGGAAGATTATTCTGCTCTGTTTCTTAACTGAGATGTTTCCCAGAATATCGACCGCTTGGTAGGTGAAAGCCCAAATTCCCTGCCTCATCTCGGTGGGGATAGTGGCGTTTGGTGCGATTCTTTCCAATGACGGTTCAGGGCAGTTAATTGCGCTAGAGGCATTCTTCCATTCTGTGGTCTTTTCAAGATCTAAGTCGTCAAAATCATCATTGAGAAGTTTTCGGCAAAATCGAATCTCTTTCACGTCCGTTTCTTCTGACAGAAAACTGAGACTGTCGGAAAGATTTACGAGTAGCACCTCTTCACCTTTGATCGTTACCTTAGCATTGGAATTTTCAAGGTTAGTTGCAAGTCGAGTGTTCGGAGGTGTCGAGTCAATAACAAATGGACAAGATTTTTCGAGGATATATTGATTTTTCAGAAGATTTTTTATTTTGATAACGAGATTGAGATTTGTTTGGGGACTCAAGAGAAATGGACGCGAGCTCTCGTCGACAAGATTTAGTGGTATATTACTCTTGATGCTGCTTGATAATTTTTCAGACGTAACTTCATATTCGACTTTATACCCTTCCTGGAACTCTTCGGCGACATTGTTGAGAAGAATACTTTGAATAGAAAAGTTCTGGCTGACTGCTGTAGGTTGCGAGCTGTCACAATTGATACTGATGTTATTATGACTGAAGTCATTGAGTTTCAACTCACGTTGACCTCTCAAGTCATTTGAGTCGAAAATACTGGCCCACTCTCTAGTCAGACTCCGAATCATGTAACGGCCCGAAGATGGAACTGTGAGACAGCCCTTGCTCGAAAGCTTTTTGCTCTCGTCGATCTGAGTTTCAAGATTGATGAGTTGAAGATCGGAGATTTCGAGACGTTTGTTGTCCGGGCTCGTCACATTGAGAAATTTTGAATTGGCGGGAAAGTTGCTGCCGCAGAAGAGATATTCTTCGTTGTAATTGAGGTTGAGAGTCTTACATGAATAGCTTGATAATAATATAAGTGCCGCAAGATATAGGCGCCAAAAACGACAAGTTCTTATCTTCATTTTTGACGCCATCCCTGCCCTAGAATAGATCGTGCTTACCAGCCTTCGTTGCCAGTTTTCTTATTAAAAAAGGAAGCTGGGGCGTTGTTGTCTTTGTTGAGAAGGCCACCTTTTACAGGTTTGATAACCTTTACGTTCTCAAATGAGACTTCGCCTTGTCCGCCAGCGTCTCCAACCTCAATTCCGTAAGTACCAGCGTTGATGATCGTGATGTTTTTCAATGTGATATTTTTAAATTTGGCTTCTTCCGCGTCTTTGATCATATCAGGGTGAAATTTTTCTCCTGGAGGAACAAACTTGGTTCCGAAACCTTTAAATTCAATACCTGCATAAGTAGGATCCACAATATCAATGTTTTCAACGACGATGTCGGTGACACTGCCCTCACGTTGATAAAACTTAAGTGCACCATGCTCCCAAGGAGTTGGTTCAAGGAACATCGGCCCACCCGCGCGGATCAAATGGATGTCGGTGAACGAGTTGACAGCTGGACCGAAAGGATAAGGAGAGAACTCATTGTCGATTAGGATACCTGGATAGGTTAATACATCCTCACAGACTGATTTTTCCCACTTGTTGTTCTGCCCGCCGTAACTGGCAAAACAGTTTGCTCGCCATGGCATCTGAACAGTTATGTGTTTAAAAGTGTTGTTCTCGGCCACACCTTGGTCTGGAGCATTCTTGCCGTCTGGCTTGATAAAATCTGGGCCGGCCTGGTAAGATTTTTCCTTGACCCAATCTGTCCATTTAACTGACCAAACAACGGCGCCATCGTCACCAGTATTTCTCATGTGGACGTTCGTTGCAGTCGAGTTGGAAGTACCATTGTCAAAGTTGATACCATCCGCGTAGGTATTGCGAATGCGGACATCAGCAATTGTCAGATTTTTGGTAGGAGCTGTCTGATAGGGAGGATCGTTACCTACCCAAATCGCACTGACGACGTGCTCAACCCAAACGTTTGTGATGGAAGATCCAACACCCTGAGGTCCAGCAAATGCCTTCTGTACCCCTTCAGTTTCTTCTGCCCGGGCTTTGGATTCGCCAAAGATTGAGAAGTCGCTGTAAGTACATTTCACAGAGCCTTGGCAGAACCAGATCATTCTTCGGCCGTTCAGCTCAGTATGCCACATGCCAGCGCCTGCGACTGCAATGCCGGGATTATCGATGCCTTCGTTAGAAGAATAACTGTTGAATTTGGTGGCAACAAACTTCCCAGCCGGAAACCACAGTCCCTTACCCTGTTCCTTCGCCATCTTAACTGCGTTGACAATATCATCAGCGTGGTCTTTGCCGTCGTTCGCTTTTACATTAGGATTTAGTGTTTCGATCGAAACAAATCCAGCAGGCATTGCCACTGGCGGCGCTACCATCTCAAAATCCACCAAGTCGATCACATAGAATGCAGCTGAATCTTCAGCATCTCTTTGAATTTTGATTTCGGCTCCTGCGGCAAACTCCGGAAGAAGCATTCTGGATTCGTCAAAAAAGGTATGAGGTGATACCGAGCTCACACGTGGGTCATCCATTTTTGGATCGCCGATGAGGCCGCCTTGATAAGACCAGGCGTAACGTGACGTGACAGGCAATGAGGTGCGTTTTCCATTGATGTAAACGCCAATGGTGGAATCGATTCCACCGCCATTTGGCGAATCAGGAATGGAAAGTCGAACCACTATCGAATTGCCTTTCTTCGTAGGTTTGAATGTGACTGAGTCGCCGGTTTTATCCAAGCGCACGGCTTTGCGGCCGATTGCTTCTGCTTCTATATGAGTGATGTCCCATTTTTTGCGGCTTGGACCGATGACTTTTGCGGCTCCACCAAGTGTGGCATCTTCGGCTTGAAACTCTTCCCAAGGTATGTTCTGGTAACCACGGTCTGCCGGGACTTGAATATTTCCCGAGAGGACCTGTGTCCCGCCTGTGCCTGTTCCACCGGATCCTGATCCGCCGGTTCCACCATTGGTGCCTGTACCGTTTCCTGTGCCGGTACCGTTGTTGCCCGTGCCGTTCCCCGTTCCATTGGTACCGGTTTCGTCTGGATTACGTTTGATCGGAACAGGCGCTTCTGCACAACTGATCTGTACGGAAATGAATGCTGCGAGTGCTAGCGCTATTTTCTTATTTTCCGATCGCATGATTAAGCTCCAGGGGAAAACGTATTGGCAGTAATGAATGAACACTGTCGATATCGGCATAAGTTGCTGATGTCTTAAGGATTTAGACCTGAAGGAATCGAAGAGTTTTGATTGGTTTTTGATTAATCAAATCAATAGGATAAGACTTTGTTTTTTGGGTTTAACTTCGCGTTATAGAAAAATTAAAAAGGGACGCACGATGTGCGTCCCTTGTTTCGATCAATTCTTACCTTTATTACCAGCCTTCGTTACCAGCTTTTTTGATGAAGAAAGATGCTGGTGCATTGTTATCTTTATTGAGGAGGCCGCCCTTTGCAGGTTTAATAACCTTTACATTTTCAAATGAAACTTCGCCCTGTCCACCTGCGTCTCCAACTTCAATTCCGTAGGTTCCCGCGTTAGTGATTGTTATGTTCTTCAAGGTGATGTTTTTAAATTTCGCTTGTTCCGCATCTCGAATCATGTCCGGATGAAATTTTTCTCCCGGTGGTACAAACTTGGTACCAAAACCTTTGAATTCAATACCTGCAAAGGTCGGATCTATGATGTCCACGTTTTCGACGAGGATATCTGTCACGCTGCCTTCGCGCTGATAGAATTTCAGTGCACCGTGCTCCCAAGGAGCAGGTTCCAGGAACATCGGACCACCAGCTCGAATGAGATGAATATCGGTGAAAGAGTTAACCTTTGGCCCAAAGGGGTAAGGAGAAAATTCGTTGTCGATCAAAATACCAGGGTATGTAAGCACATCTTCGCAGACTAGCTTCTCCCATTTATTGTTCTGACCACCATAGCTCGCAAAGCAATTGGCTCGCCACGGCATTTGAACCGTTATGTGTTTGAAGGTGTTGTTTTCTGCAACGCCTTGGTCGGGAGCATTTTTACCATCGGGTTTGATAAAGTCAGGGCCCGCTTGATAAGACTTCTCCTTAACCCAGTCGGTCCATTTCACCGACCAAACGACAGCACCGTCATCGCCGGTATTTCTCATGTGGACGTTGGTTGCGGTCGATTCGGAGGTACCGTTGTCGAAGTTGATGCCATCGGCATAGGTATTTCGAATGCGAACGTCTTCGATTGTCAGACGTTTCGTGGGTGTCATTTGATAGGGGGGATCGTTTCCTACCCATATTGCGCTCACAACATGTTCAACCCAAACTCTTTTGATTGATGAGTCCATTCCTTGAGGACCGGCAAAGGCTTTTTGTACACCTTCTGTTTCCTCAGCTCGAGCTTTAGATTCCCCAAATATTGAGAAGTCGCTGTAGGTGCATTTCACAGGTCCATTACAGAACCAGATCATTCTTCGACCATTTAGTTCTGTGTGCCACATGCCAGCACCTCTAACTTCGACGCCGGGGTTGTCGATACCCTCGTTCGAAGAATAGGTATTAAACTTGTTGGCCAGGAATTTGCCGGGTGGAAACCAAAGGCCCTTGTAGCCTTTCGCCGCATTTACAGCTTTTATTATATCGTCAGCATGGTCTTTGCCATCGTTGGCTTTAACTTCCGGGATAAGGGTCTCGATCGATACAAATCCAGCCGGCATTGTCAAAGGCGGAGCAACCATTTCGAAGTCAGCGAGGTCGATGATATAAAAGGCAGCGTTGTCCTGAGCATCTCTTTGAATCTTGATCTCTGAACCAGCCGCAAATTCTGGCAAGAGCATTCGAGACTCATCAAAAAATGTGTGGGGAGACGCCGAGCTCACGCGTGGGTCATCCATCTTCGGGTCGCCGATCAATCCACCTTGATAGGACCATGAGTATCGTGATGTGACTTTAAGTGGCACTCTGGTGCCGTTTACGTAGACACCGATTGTGGCATCAATGCCGCCACCATTCGGTGAATCAGGAATAGAATAGCGAAGGACGATGGAGTTTCCTTTTTTCGTCGGTTTGAAAGTAACTGAGTCGCCGGTGTTATCAAGACGAACTGCCTTACGTCCGATCGCTTCCGCTTCGATATGAGTGATATCCCATTTTTTTCTGCTCGGCCCAATGACCTTCGCAGCACCACCCAATTTCCCGTCTTCCGCCTGGAACTCTTCCCAAGGAATGTTCTGATAACCTCGGTCAGCAGGGACTTTAATATTCCCAGTTAGAACCATCGACCCAGGATCAGTCCCCGGAACAACCGGATCTTTCTCCGTCTGGTCTACAGGATCCTTTGGATCAGTCGGATCTTTAGGGTTGCTTGGATCCTTGGTACCCGTGCCGTCGCCGTTACCATTATCGGTATCGTCCTGATCGTCATCATCATCACCTGGCGTGTTCGGATTTTTGCCTGTGCCAGGCTTCAGGTTGTCTGACTTGTCTTTATTGAGATTGATCACTGCAGGAGGCGCCGCACAACTTGCGAGCAATCCTAGAAGGACCAGCTTGGTAAAGCTTGTAAGATAGAGTTTCGAAACATTCTTCATAAAGACTCCCCGGTGCTACTCTCTGCGTAACCCCCCGATCGGTCGAATTCATTAAGCGCTTAAAGAGAATTTAAGCAAACTCGCTACTGCTAATAATTACATGGACTTGTATTGATATTTCGAAGAGGAATTAGCCGCAAACGCTTCAGCCAATTTGTTAATAATATCTTAAATATCTTAATTAGATAGCTGGCCTCGCCGTATGTACTCGGACGATTCGGTCGATACTTTTTCACTCCAAGAAGCATTTTATCGCGACGGTTGAAGAGTTTTTAAAACGAGAAAGCGTTTCGTGTTAAATTACTGCTATCAACATCCAAGTGATGAGGTGCTCCGTGTTCAAGGCGATCGCCACAACAGTATTTATTTTTGGCTCGATGATCATCGGCTATTTTCTTTTTGCCAAACCGCGAGATCCTGTCAAGCCTCTCCCTAACGTGGCAATCACGCTCATCGATGTTCTCGGCGACGGCAATGGAATTCTCCCAGGTCAGGTGACAACACGTTGTCTCTCGCAGGAAGAGGATAATATCTCAGACCAGTTCGTCGTCCTCATTCAAAAGATCGCAGGGAGCCCCGGCAACACTCAGTACTTGAACGGAGCCTATGTAACGCTCGCTCCGAGTGGCCGCAGACCGATCTTTCAGGTGCGTTTTCCCGATCCCAAATACTGCGCGGACTTTGTCGACAACTATGAAAAATGTTATGCGACGGAATCAAAGATCAGCGATCCTGAGAAGATGATGGCTCCGGTCGGCACTTGCGTAAAACTTGCGACGAGCAAACTCACTGTGACCGAAAACTGGGAAGGGCTTATCGAAGAATATTCGAAGAAGCGTCAGCGATAAGATCGCATTCCTTTATTTCTGAGAGATTTCAGCGTTTTAGAGTTGATTCTTTTGAGATTTCGTTGGGCTTTAGGCCAAGAGAATTTTATCGTAAGCATTGGCCTTATGTTTGGCCGAAGGAGAATGATTATGCCAAAATTGAAAGATATATTGATCGCCTCGGTCCTCTTCTCGGGTGCGGGCTGTGCGAGTGCCCCTTGGACTGCAAATCGTTCTGATGATGTCCCGACGAAGACTCCTCCCTCTGGAAATACTCCAAGGCAGTTTGATTGCGCCGGAGCTAATCAAGACTCAGACGGCAACACGCGTAAGGACTGTCTGCCTAACGATGCGGACGGTGCAGCTCGTGATACAGAGGCGGGTGGCGGCGGAACACTTCTTCGTCCATAATCCAAGCCTACAAAAAACCCCGCAGAACCATAAGTGGTCTGCGGGGTTTTTCTATTGAAGAAAATTATTTGGTGGCAATAGTCAGATATTTCGGCCCAAATCGATCTGAGAATTCCAGTGCCAAAGCCTTAGGATTCGCAGGATCGGTGTTGCGGATCTGCATTTGCATGACGAAGAGGGTGCGTTCCGCGTAGAGATCGATGTAGCCGTCAGACTCACTGTATTTCCATTTGCCCCAGCCATCGCCCAGTTTGCGAAGGGTGTAAGAGAAGCGGCCGTCTTTGTAGAGTTTGATCGAGATAGGGTAATTGTCTTCGTGAAGAGTGATGCTTGTCTCGCTCGATTCCGAATCGTTCAACACGCTATTGAAGAAGGTCTGACTTTGCGGATAAACCTTGTAGGGTCTCGCCGACTCGTAGGTGTTACGGCAAGCGAAGAGCCCGCTCGCGAGGACCAGGAAAAGCAGAGGCATTTGCAGTAGGCGACGCATCTAAACACTCCTCAAGACGACTAAGGTACTCGGCGACCATATAAGCTGCAAAGTCTCTGATCAATCACTTTACAGAACTTTAATATTCCGAAAGCAAGACTATGTCAGAAATGTAGCTAATCGGCAATCTTCTCCCAATTCTAACAGATCTTAGTCAAAGGTCAGATCGCATAATGATCGCCATTGAGAGTGTGCACGAGAATCTTGTCGACCCTGCGTCCATCCATGTCCACGACTTCGATACGCAGATTCTCAAGTTGGAGGACATCGCCTTCGCGAGGAATTCTGCCCATCTGCTGCATGAGCAAGCCAGCGATGGTCTGAATATCTTCGCCATCGGTGAGCGGACGGAAATTCACCCGGAAGAGATCTTCAAATTCATGAATCGAAGTCATGCCGTCGACCAGGATGCTGCCGTCTTCCCGTTGTACGAAGCGGTGACTGTTCTGATCTGCTTCGTGAGGCAGAGCACCAACGATCGCTTCCATCATGTCGATGATCGTGAGCAGTCCGGCCATGCCTCCGTATTCATCGATCACGATAGCAACGTGAGCGCCTTTTTCCTTAAAACTCTCAAGCACACCGATAACCGAAACGGATTCGGGAACCATAAGAGGCTCGATGAGGCAATCACGGAGATCCCATTTTTCATTTTGAGAAATCGCGTAGAGCATAAGTTTGGCTGAGAGAAGGCCGATGATATTGTCGAGCTGTTCATTGTACACAGGGAAATACGTGTGTTTGCTCGATCTCACCTTTTCCAGAACAACAGACGAATCGTAATGATTGATGTCGAACGAAATAACTTTAGTCCTTGGCGTCATCACATCCGCCGCTGACAGAGAGCCAAGACGTATCGTGCGATATTCACTGATGAGCGGGATATCCAAAGGCTGAGTCACCATTCGCCCGACTTTATCCGCGAGCGAAGATCCCCCGAAGGCACCGATGAGGACGCCGACGAGGGTGATACCGATCTGTATGGATGCAAGGAGTTTGGAAGGCGATTCGATGAGATTCAGGGCGATCTTCGCCCCGAGCTTGCCCGTATTGGCCATCGCCTGGAGGCGGATCCGATTGGAGGACACAATTGCCATCTCAGACATTGCGAGAAAACCATTGAGGAGTATCAGGCAAAGTATGATGAACAGTTCGAGACCAATCGAATCCACAGGATACTCCAAAGAAAAGACTGCGAAGAGTCTTTTTTAAGTTCTACGGAACTGTTGAAGAACGCCTGAGAGACACTGAACGGCCTGGCCACTGCCACCGGCTTCGCGCAGAGCTCCTTTTTCACCATCAGCCCAAGCATAGATATCCATGTGGGCAAAGGGATAACCCTTGGCGAATTCCGCGAGGAAGAGAGCAGCCGTCACAGCACCACCGTAAGAGCCGACAGCACAGTGATTGATGTCAGCAACATTAGTCTCAAGACGTGGACGGTATCCCTCAAAGAGTGGCATGTGCCACATGAGATCTCCATGAGCCTGGGACTGACGTGTAATCACAGAAGTGAGTTCTTCATCATTGGTAAAAAAGCCCGCGACATCGGATCCAAGGCCTATTTTAATAGCGCCTGTGAGAGTTGCGGCAACGATGATTGCTGAGGGTTTGTCCGCACCGCTTTGCAATCCCGCGACAGTCATCGCATCGGCGAGAACGAGGCGACCTTCGGCATCGGTGTTGTGAATTTCAACCGTCATACCGTTCTTGGCTTTTAGAATATCGCTTGGACGGAACGAGCTGCCTGAGATCGCGTTTTCTGCCAGCGGAATGTAGATATCGAGGTTACGCTTCAGTTTATTTTCGACAGCCTGATAGAGCGTACCGATCACGGCTGCGGCGCCGCCCATATCTTTTTTCATCAGGCGCATGCTCGCCGGATCTTTGATGTCGAGACCACCCGAGTCGAACGTCACGCCTTTACCAACGACAGCGATTGGCTGCTCATTGACACCAGCCGGACGATAACGGATGTGGAGGAGACAAGGGCGATGCTGCGAAGCGCCGCCAACGGCAAGGAGGAGGCCCATGCCTTCACGCTTCAACTTTTCTTCATCCCAGATCGTAGTCGTTACTTCATCGTTCCCTTTGAAGAGCTTCGCGACCTGATTGGCAAAAGCCTGCGGGAAAAGTTTGTTCGGCGGCGTGTTGACGAGATGGCGAGCGATATTGATACCGATGCCAAGGTTTTGCGCCTCGTTCCAAAGCTTTTTATCGACGTCGAGCACAAGCTGCGGCAAGTTCAAGGGCACGTTTTGCACGAGTGGACGATAGGCATACGCGGCTACTTCGAGACCGACGAGTGCGCCTTTGATCTCTTCGGGCTGCGCGTTGACGAAGCGAACCTTGACCTTTTGCGAACGGAATTTTTTAAGTTCTACAAAGGAGCGGCCAAGAAGATCGCGTGCAAGTGCGTAAGGACTTGGAGCAAGGAGACCACCGTCGCGCTTTTGACCTTCGGTCGGTCCACGGGGTTTTAGAATAATGATCGGTCCCGATTTTCCAGCCAAGCTGAAGAGATCAGCCTCGTCGAAATTGACGAGCTTACTCTGCCATGGGAGGAGTTGATCGTTGAGCGTTTGCAGGACTGCAATCGCATCGCTTTGCATTCCGCAGTAAATTATTTGAGTGTCGGCTTCAACTGTTTCGAAAGTTGCCGCTGCTAGCCAGGGTTTAATATTCCAACCAAACAATTGAGCGTTGGATTCATTTTGCATCTTTGGGCTCCTCATGTAGTCGGGTCGTTTCCGATCCAAGGTCAATT
>SEDW01000702.1 GCA_004193325.1 Pseudomonadota bacterium
GGTGCACGGCGGAAGGCCCGAGTCAGGATCGGTTTTACGATGGCAGTGGCACGGGCCAGAGAATCCCCCGCTGGTGCGTTAGCGGGGATAGTCTTTTTATAAAATCCTTTGCTGATGATGGTCGTCGTCAGCTCATCGATGAGCGATACGTAGGAGGTAAAGAGGCCATCCGTGACGGCCATAGATGAGGCGTCGTTAAAAAAGGTTGTTGTGGTGTTCGGAAGGGGGAGTGGATTTTTGATGATTTCGACGTTCGCATCGATCATGAAAACATCACGCAGAGCGTTCTCGAGTTGCTTATTGGATAGGATAGGCAAAGCAGTCGTGTCTCCCGCTGCTTTGAGTCCCAAGGCTGTCGCCGTCGGCACGATTCCGCTCGCGGCCAGCTCTTTTTCGCCAGGAATTTTCGAAGGATCAATTTCTTGTTCGGCAGAATCCTTGGCAGTCATGTTAGGCCTTGTAGGGGCTGGCTTGCAGGAGGTCAGCAGGTAGACTGCTCCAAGAGATATGATAATGGATTGCTTAATCATCCGAAGCTCCCTAAAAGGCCGTGACAGAGAATTACTAAAGTCCGCAGAGCGCTAATCCTCTGACAAAGCAGAGCTTTAAATCGATTAAGCGGACATTTCAGGAACTCTTTTTTCTTATCGGTCTACTCTTCGTCATGCTTAACGCGGGGTCTTAAGTCTTCTCAATCATGGGTGCTTATGGCTGCAATTAGATTAAAGGAGTTGAAACCGTTTATTTATTTACAACAGTTAAAAAAAGGTCCGACTCGATGAGCCGGACCTTAAGTTGTTAAGTTGTTGTAAGGACTTAGAGCTTCTTAAACTTCCAGTTCTGATTCACCCCACCGTGACAGCCCCACTGCTGAACCTTCGTCTGATCCAGATCCACACAGATTTTGCTGTGTGAAGGAATGATTGTCGAAGTAAGCGATGCATCCGGCGCAACGATCATCTTTTGCTGATTGTTAGGCTGACAATCCCACTGCTGAACCAATGCCCCGTTCGCGGTCGAAGCGTCGACGACATCCAGGCATTTGCCACTCGCTTGATTTTTGAATTGAAAGAGTCCTGTTCCGGCGCTAAGTGCCGTGAATTTTTGTGTTGCGCTTTCATCGCAGTTTGCAACCGTGGCCTTAGCGCCATTCTCAGTCGAGCCGTTCGTCATCTGAAGGCATTTGTTGGCACCGACTGAAGTAATACTGTAAATGCCGCCGGCAACGAGGTTTTGTGGGGCAGGGTTACTCGGGATGCTAGTGCAGCCCGTGACCTTGATGCTACCCCAGTCCGCGTGATCCCAATCGGGGTTACCATTATCCTCGACCACCAGTTTCAATTCTTTCACCCCTGCAATCGGCACATAAATCTTATGGATGTCGCCAGGAGCTGAATCTTTTTTAAGGACCTGACTGCGAAAAAGTTGTTTGTTGTCACCATAGACGACGAAGATAACGTCCGCTGGTGCTTGCGCTTCATCATCCACCCCAACGGTTGCGAGGAGCTGGCCCGAGCATTTACCGGCCAGGTTGTAGACGAGTTCCGATGGGGCATGAACGCCGAGCCCTTTGATATGTTTGATGCCAAGCATGGTGATCGGTTTACCATCGCCTTTTTGGTCTTCGCCGTTTGAGGTGTTGTTCTCATAAGGTCCTGAGCGATTGATGGCCCTTGTCGGTGTGAGCGAGCTCAACGCTGTTCCCTGAAAGACATCTTTCGTGACAGTAACGCTTCGGCCGCCTGAGTCCACGGCAGTGAGATGGATCTGAATCCAGGTGTTGGCGAGATCCGGATGCTCAGATTTGGCTACGAAATCGAGCGCCCTGCCCTTTGCGGAAGGCACCGATGGGTGAGCATGCTCGTCGTGTTGGAAAGTAACGCTCCAGGTAAAGGCCGAGTCTGGGAGATTGCCATCTTCCTGGTCGGTGGCCATGGCTTCTGCGTGGAACTTGTCACCCGATTCGAAACTGTCTTTGGCGATGATCACAGGAACAGGCAGGTGATTGTTCGTGACCGTCAGAGTCGCCGCAACCGAAACGGTGACTCCATCACTGTTTCTGGCAATGGCAGCAAATTTTGCGCCATTGTCAGCCGCCGATGTGCTGTTGATCGTATAGACTTTGCCCGTAGCGCCATTGATATTGCTACCGTTGCGCGTCCATTGAAAGCTACTTGCACCGGCCGCATCAACCGAGAAGCTGGCTCTATCACCAGTGACTACAGTTTGATCCTGCGGCTGGATTGAAATACGCGGTGCGTTGGTTCCAGTGTATCCCACGCGGCTCAACGTTCCCTGATTCGTTGCCTTCACAGCACCGACGTCGTTGGAATTTCT
>SEDW01000703.1 GCA_004193325.1 Pseudomonadota bacterium
TCACTGAACTTTTCCAGGAGAGGAACCAGCTTGCCCTTCGAGATATCTTCGAAGACATAGGAGCCGGGCAGCATCACGATGCCAAGGCCTTCCCGCGCCGCACGGTGCAAGACCCGAGGATTATTCGTCCTGAGGTTGCCCTGGATCGGTATTTGGATAATCTTGCCGTCCTGTTTAAAGGACCAGGATGACGAAGACCCAAGACAATTCAGACTCGAGAGATCACCGGGCTTTTTGATATCGGGATTTTGCTTGAGATATTCTTTGGAACAGCAGACGAATTCGCGCCTTGAGGCAATCTTCTGCGCTCGCAAAGCTGAGTTCTGTAGATGTCCAATGCGGATCGCCACATCAAACTTCTCGTCGATCAGATCGAGAATCCGGCTGTCAAAATTGAGTTCGATTTTAAGTGCGGGATAACGCTTGGCCATCTCGATCACGACCGGCGCGATATAGTTCTCACCAAACATGCCGGCGAGTGTCACACGGAGGAGCCCACGCGGACTCTCCGATCGGCTAATAATGTCTTTTTTTGCGCCCTCGAGATTTTCCAGGGACAGCCGGCAATTTTCAAGAAATTGTCCGCCGACGCTGGTAAGCTGCACTTTTCGCGTCGAACGGGAAAAGAGTGCAACGCCAAGGTCATCTTCGAGCAGCTTTATGGTTTTACTCATATGGCTTTTCGAGACGCCAAGAGACAGAGCGGCTTTGGAGAAGCTTCCTTCTTCCGCCACTCGAACAAACGCTACGATACCTTCGACCCACTTTATTGTTTCCATGGGGAAACAGTCTTGTTCCTTTTGACCTCATTGTCAAGCCGGGAAAGCTGGCTTACAATGCGTCCAGATTGTCTTTGTAGGAGTAGACAGATGAAAGTTAAAGCAGCCGTTGCCTGGGGACCAAATCAACCTTTGAGCATTGAAACGATCGACCTGGAAGGCCCGAAAAAAGGCGAAGTCCTCGTGCGTATCGTGGCCTCTGGCGTTTGCCACACCGATGCCTACACACTTTCCGGTGTCGATCCTGAAGGCCTTTTTCCCGTCGTTCTCGGTCACGAGGGTGCGGGTATCGTCGAGGAAGTTGGCGAAGGCGTCACGTCGCTTAAAAAAGGCGATCACGTCATTCCCCTCTACACTCCGGAATGCCGCACATGTAAATTCTGCCTCTCAGGCAAGACCAACCTTTGCCAACGCATCCGCGAAACGCAAGGTAAGGGCCTTATGCCAGACGGCACATCGCGCTTCTCCAAAGACGGCAAACCCATCTTTCACTACATGGGTACCTCAACCTTTGCCGAATACACCGTGGTTGCCGAAATCTCGCTCGCGAAGATCGATCCCAAGGCGCCGCTTGAAAAAGTTTGTCTGCTTGGCTGTGGCGTGACCACCGGCATCGGTGCTGTTCTCAATACAGCTAAAGTGGAAAAAGGTGCGACAGTCGCAGTCTTTGGTATCGGCGGCATCGGCCTCTCCGTTATCCAGGCAGCGAAATCAGTCGGTGCATCCAAAATCATCGCGGTCGACATCAACGATTCCAAAGCGGAAATTGCGACCAAATTCGGTGCGACCGACTTTGTAAACCCAAAGAAAATCACCGGAGATCTCGTCGCTCACCTCGTGGCGATGACCGACGGTGGCGTGGATTATTCCTTTGAATGTGTCGGTAACGTCAATCTCATGCGCCAGGCGCTCGAGTGTTGTCACAAGGGTTGGGGTCAGTCGATCGTCATCGGTGTGGCCGCTGCCGGTCAGGAGATCTCCACACGTCCCTTCCAACTCGTCACAGGACGGGTGTGGAAAGGGTCTGCCTTTGGCGGCGTCAAGGGCCGTACGGAGCTGCCAGGCTACGTGGACCGTTATATGGCCGGCGACATCAAGCTTGATGAACTCGTCACCTTTGAAATGCCGATCGAAGAGATCAACACTGCATTTCAGCACATGAAAGATGGCAAAAGTATTCGTAGCGTTGTGACATTCTAAGGAGGTCGAGTGATGACCCATCAAAATGAGACTCTTATCCGTTCTTATTATGCGGCCTTCAATGCCAAGCGTTTCGACGAGATGCTTTCTCTACTCCATGACTCTGTCATTCATGACACGAACCAAGGGACACGAAGCGTCGGCAAAGAAGCTTTTAAAAAGTTTCTGGGCGAAATGAACGCTTTTTATGACGAACGTCTCGATGATATTCACGTCATGCTTGATAGCTCGGGTCTGAGAGCTGCGGCAGAGTTCGTTTGCCACGGCATTTACAAGACTTCGGCCGAGGGTTTGCCAGCAGCACGCGGGCAAAAGTACACGCTTCCAGTTGGCTGTTTCTTCGAGATCAAAGA
>SEDW01000704.1 GCA_004193325.1 Pseudomonadota bacterium
TCATTCCGTGCCTGATGGACATCGGAATGGCAAATCCCACAATGTGAAATAGCGATTTGGACTTCATTTACTGCAGGATCTTTGCGAGTAAACTCATAGGGCTTTAAAGCATCGCGCGAGGATTTCGCTGCGTAGCCAATAGCGTTGATCATAAGAGACTCCAATTCATGTTTGGCTGGAAAGAGATAGCTGCTTAGGTTGTATGCAACAGTCATGCCTCGTGCTCACGAATTTTTCATTTCTCTTTGAAAAGGAGAAGGAAAGAGTTTGCAGAGGTCTAAAGAGAATTTGAGCGACACATTATGGATAGGGAGAATGATGGAGTGGAGGAGGAAGACTACAGTGCAGGTCTGAGTTTGAAACAGATCTGCACTGACTTGTTGCGGATTCAGGACTGGGCAAATATTTAGCGATTTAGGACTTCCAGCACTCGCTGAATATCCGCGATCTGGTTGTGTGCATGAGGCGCGAGCCGAATGCCTGGACCACGACGAGCGTAGCTGATCTTGTTCCGCACCAACGCCTCGACGATTTCTTCGGCCGTCTTGATCGAGGACTTCGTGCTAGGACTAAAATTGACGATGGGTGATTTTTGCAGTTCACCATTCGATGCCGTGATGGTGAAGCCCAGATTTCTTAAACCATCGGCAAGCTCCTGAGCGAGACCGAGAGCGGTCTTTTGGATAGACTCGACCTTGCAGCGCTGAATAAGTTCTGCCGAGGCTCCCAAGGCGATGATTTCGAGAACCTGCTTCGAGCCCGCTTCAAAACGCAAAGCATCCCGTTTGGGTGTGCAGGCGAGATCGGTGGGATCTTCGCAGGTTCCAAAGGTGTAGGCGCCGACGTTATGAGGAATGAGCTGGCGAGCACGCTCTTCTTTGATGCAGAGGTACCCCACACCGACCGGAGAGGTCATCCACTTGTGAGAGCCTCCGACCACGGCATCGATGTCGAGATCCTGAAAATTGAAGGGCAGAACGCCCATCCCTTGAAAGGTGTCGACCACGGTCCAGATCCCGCGAGATTTGGCAAACGCCGAAAGGGCCTTGAGATCACTGATCGCCCCGGTTTGAAACTGCACCCAGGAGACAGCGATCACGCGCGTGCGGGCCGTTACCTTCTCGAGCAGCTTCGTGATCGGAGTTGCCATCATCGGATCCGATTCGACGAGCGTGAGATCCGCCCCTGTCCGCTTGCAGGCCTCTTGCCAGGGATAGAGGTGAGAGCCATATTCCTGATCCCACATAATCACTTCTTCGCCGGCTTTCAAATTCAAATGAAAAGCGATCTGACTCACAGCGTTAGCGGTACTTTGAAAGAAGGCAATAGACCCAGGCGTGGCACCGAGAAAACTCGCGAGCTGTCCACGCGCCTTGTCCACCCCTTCGAGATAGGCTGCATCACAGAACATCCCTTCTCTGCGGTAACGCTCGACCCAGTAATGCACGACCGCTTCCGCTTCGATATTGATCGGCGACAGTCCAGCGTTATTAAGATGCGTGAGACCCGGGTCAGTTTTAAAGAAGCTGCGGAAATCTCGATTTACGGTCATGGATCAAGCCTTCTCAACATAATCAAAGAGCCATTTCGTGAGTTCTTCCAGATCACTTTCTTGCGTTCGAAATCCTAAGATACAGGTACGGATCGTAAACTTGCCTTTAATCTCACACGACGTGAGGAAAAATCGCCCCGTGGCATTTATCGTTTGAAAGAGTCGCTTCGTCTTTTCGTTCGATTCATCATTTTTCAAACGCCAGGCGAAGAGCGAGAGATCAGGTTCAGCCACGATCTCAAATGCGCCGTGATCCCTTAGAGCCGCACAAGTCCAGCGAGCCTGTTGCCACTTTGTCGAGAGATGCTCGCGAAATGCTTCCAGGCCAAAGACCTTGAGGGAGAGCCAAAGGCGAAGGCCTCGGAAGTCACGGGAGAGTTCAGGCGAAATATCCGAGTATTCCAGCCTCATGTGGCTGGACTCATAGGGAGGCATATAAGAGGCGTCGAGCCCTCGCGGCCAGCGGATCGAGTTCACATCCTTAACGAGCAACGCGCCCGTGCCGTAGGGCATGCAGAAGGCTTTGTGTGGATCGAGAGAAAGAGAATCGCCTCGCTCCAGTCCTTTGAGAATCTTAGCTTCAGGGAGGACTTTAAAGAATCCACCGTAAGCGCCATCGACATGAAACCAAATGTTTTCTTTTGCACAGAGATCCGCGAGATCATTCAAGGCATCAACGCGGCCGAGATTTGTCGTCCCGGCTGTTCCCACAAGCATCAATGGGGTGAGTCCCATCGCCTTGTCTTGACGAATACGATCTGCGGCACGCTC
>SEDW01000061.1 GCA_004193325.1 Pseudomonadota bacterium
GAAACGAGTTTTTCCTCGATCTCCGCTTCACTTATCCAGCGCAGGCCTTCGACATCCTCTTTGCAGGAGAGGCGTGACACCAAGACTTCAATCTTGTGTTTGGTGATTGAATGTTTCACAGAGCCCAAGGCAACGGCTTTTGAGGTCGAAACTTCATTCGTCTCCCACGCCAGGCTCTTATTCTTCATCTCAATAGCGTTGGGAAAACTCCAGCTGCCTTTGAGAAAGCGCGCCGAGGATTTTCTTTCGAGCAGACCCAGACGGCCTCTTTTCTCGAGAATATAGAGATGAATCTTCACGTCTTCAAAAACCATGGCCTGCTTTGGTGCCGGCGCAAGGGATTGTGTTCCGAGCGCGTAGGCGGCACAGAAGCTTTGCACAGGACAGATCGAACATTTGGGATTTTGTTTTGTGCAAATGCTTTGGCCGAGTTCCATCAAACCCTGGTTAAATTCACTCGGCGCATCGTGAGGGATAAGCTTGTCGCCTACTCCCTGAAAGACTTTCTTCCACTTCATATCCGGGACAACTTGCAGATCGAAGAGACGGCACATGACGCGCTCAACGTTCCCGTCGACGACAGCCTTCGGAAAGCCAAAGGCAATGCTCGAGATCGCAGCGGCTGTATAATCGCCGATACCTGGAAGCTCTTTCCAATTCTTAAAATCCTCAGGCCAAGGCACAGGATCCTTTTCGCTCGTCATGTCTTTGGTTAGAATTTTGGAAGCTTCATGCATCATACGAAAGCGTCGATAATAACCGAGGCCTCGAGCGGCCGCACGGATCTCGTCCTCTGTCCCATGAGCGAGACGATAGACGTTGGGAAAGGCTTCGAGGAAGCGGGAATATGCGGGAAGAACGGCCTGTATCGTCGTTTGCTGCAGCATGATTTCGCTGATCCACACAAAGTAGGGATCACCATGCTCGAGAAACTTGCTGCGCCAGGGCCAGTCCCGCCGATTGCTCCTGTACCATTGTACGAGCTGGTCAGCGAAAAGAGGGCCGCGGCGCCCCCACGATTTCAACAGGTCGGGAGAAGTCTTGATCAAAGATTATGCTTTCTTCTTCGTCTTAGCTTTCTTAGCTCCGCCAACTGCAGATTTTGCAGTGCTTGCAGAGGCCTTAGTAGCTGTTTTTTTTACCTTGGCGGCATCAGCCTTGGTCGAAGTCTTCGACTTAGCCTTGGTTTTGGCTTTCGAACGAACCTTCTTCTCGATGTTCTCGATTTTGTCGAGGCTCACACCATATTTGCTCGCGGTGCTTTTTGCTTCTTTGTAGAATTTTTCGAAAGCTGGCTCGAGTTTCGAAATTTGTTTCTCAACAAGTTTTTCGAGTTCTTTTCTCTTGGCCACAACGTTCTTGTTTGAGGTCGCTTTGTTGGCAGCAGTCATCAGTTTGCCGAGGAGGATTTCGCCTTCAGCTTCGATGGTTTTTTGCAGCTTGCTGAAGTCTTTTTGAAATTTGTTGAGAATCTCGTTCATATTAGGCGTCCTCGTTGAAAGAGTTGTGACTCTGGCTATCTAGAATGTTTGGTGCCACATAATTGCGGTATCATACGAAAGGCCGCTTTAAATTTCTACTCAAACCCTATCAGTCATTCGATTCCTTCGCAGATTTAAGATTTGCTTCCGATATCTTAACCCAGCATTTGGAGGAACGCTTGTATGCCTTCGGCCCCTTCGTCTCCATCCTCACACAATGCAAAGGCATAAGCCTCAGCACTTAGGTGATGAGAGGAGAGTTGCTCAAGCGCCTCGAGGCAGTCTCCCTATTTCTTGGGACCGCTGATCGAAAGTGAGCAACCTTCTCATTTAAGCCTTGTAGTTATAGACACCGCGACCGGTCTTACGGCCAAGATAGCCTGCTTCAACATATTTCACGAGGAGAGGGCAGGGGCGATATTTGCTATCGCCGAGACCCTCATGCAATACCTTCATGATCGCGAGGCAGGTATCGAGGCCAATGAAATCGGCGAGAGTCAGAGGACCCATCGGCTGATTCGTGCCGAGTTTCATGCCCTTATCGATATCTTCAGCAGAAGCAACATTTTCCATCAGTGCCTGGAACGCTTCGTTGATCATTGGCATGAGAATACGATTCACTACAAAACCAGGATAATCCTGCGACTTGGAGACTTCCTTGCCAAGGCCAACGGCAAGAGCAATGATGCGATCTGTGATCTCTGCTGCCGTCGTCATCGCTGGAATAACTTCGACCAGTTTCATCAAAGGCACCGGATTCATAAAGTGCATGCCGATGACTTTGTCGGGACGACCCGTAGTGGTCGCAAGCCGGGTAATTGGGATGGAACTTGTGTTACTCGCAAGAACGCATCCCGCTTTGGTGATCTCATCGAGTTCGCGGAAAATCTTGGTCTTCAGAGACTCATTTTCACTGACCGCCTCAATCACGAGATCACAATCCTTGAGCGATTGCAGACTCGGCTCAAAACGCAGACGGGCTGCAATCTGTTTTGCGTCGCTGCCAGGAGGCAATGCGCCTTTGGACTCTAGTTTATCGAGGGAGGCAAGAATGCCTTTTTGTGCTTTGTCTAATTGTACCTGCTGTATATCGACTAGAATGACATCGAGACCAAAGCTTGCACACACTTGAGCTATGCCGCTTCCCATCTGGCCTGAACCGATCACACCGACCTTTTGAAATCCTGCGATTGCCATGGAAGGGATCCTATTTTAAGTTGAGTGTTTCAAGTCGACCTCATGATACTCAGAGACGCAGAAAAAGCAATGCTGCTCCGTTCCGGCTATCTTTCGTGGAGATCAAATATTGAATCCTAAACTCAAGATTGAACGCTGTCCGGAATTCGACGCCCTGTCCCCCTGGGATGTGATATCTCGCATAAAAGAGGGTGATCCTCTGCTTTTTCTCGGCTCTGATCAGTCGAACTACAGTATTTTAGCCTTGAATTTCGATGAGCAGGATCGCGACGAGTTTATGTTTAGCGAGATTGAGCTTAAGGTTCGTCAGCCGAAAGATAATCCGCTAGATCTGCCTATGACGATAGGGCAGATAGCTCTCCTGACCTATGATGCCTTCAATCCCTGGTGTGGACGAGCCAGTGCGCCGTCTCGCTTTTTCGATATCCGTCGTTCGCTGGTCTGGGATAAGGCGAATGGCAAAGCCTATCTCTGTGAGGAAGAATCGTTTCCCCGAACGCAGTATGAAGTCACCTGGCCTTTGCCTGATCCTCCGGCAGAACCTCAAGTCCTGCCTCCCCGCAGCGTCGACTGGAAGAGCACTTGGACCGATTCCCAATACCTTGAGGCCGTGGCCCAATCCCTCGAGGATATTCGTGACGGACGATTCTACCAGATCAATCTTCTTCGCTTCTGGCAGCATCAGGGGCATATTTCGAGAGCGCACCTCATCAGGCGACTGCGGAAATTTGCAGGTCCTTTTGCTGCTTTTATCGATTTACCCGATCTCGGTCTCGTGTCCTGGAGCCCTGAACGTTTTGTGCAGATCTATCCCAAAGACGGCGAGGCTTTTATTGAAGCCGAACCCATCAAAGGCACGCGGCCGGTGTCACCTGATCCGCAAACCAATCAAAACCTGATGGACGAACTGGTGGCGAGCCTCAAAGACAAGGCGGAGCTGCACATGATCGTTGACCTTATGCGAAATGATTTGCAGCGAATCTCTCAAAGAGGTGGGGTTGAAGTCCTCAATTCGGGTGCGCTTCAGAGTTTCCCTAACGTGCATCACCTGGTGGCCAAGGTCCGAGGCCGTTTGAAGCCAAACCTACGGCTCGAAGAACTTTGTCGCGCGATCTGTCCAGGAGGAAGCATCACCGGGGCTCCCAAGCGCGAGGTCATGGACGTCATTCATGGGCGCGAGGAGCGGGAACGCGGCTACTTTATGGGAAATCTTTTCTATCGTGATGCCTATTCGGGGCGGATCGACAGCTCCATTCTTATCCGAACTGCAGTTCGCCAGTCGGAGAGCGGTTGGGAGTACGCAGCGGGCAGTGGTATCACCGTTAAAAGCCACGCCTATGAAGAGCTTCAGGAGGTTTTGACGAAAGCTCGAATCGTTCTTGAGAATCCTTGGTGAATTAGATGGGCCGCGCTATAATAGGATATTGAGCCCGTACAACGGCCCCGGTCCTATTCATTTCTTTCCTCCTCGGAGGCTCTCGTGGAAGAATCATCAAGCGCTATCATTTTGACCAAAAGACCGGAGATCCGTGACGTCGTCCGTCAGGCTCTCAAGGCCAAAGGCATGAAAGCCGATAATATCTTCCCGGTCATGGATGAAAAGGAGTGCTTAAAAAAGCAGTCCGAAATCGAATACGGTCTCTTGATCCTTGATTGGGAGTTTGCTCCTGACAAGATTCAATTCATTCTCTCAAACAATCGTAAAGAACATCGGCTCGAATCCCATCTCGTCTTCCTCATCGCCGCTCATGATGAAACGGCGATTGTGAAAGTTGCGCAGGAATACTACGTAAATTACGTGGCCGTTGGTGAAATCAGCACCGACACGATTCGCGATCAGATCAAAGGTCTGGTCAAAGAATTTTCGGCAACAGGGCCTTTGCGCAAAATGCTTTTAGCTGTTGATGCCTGCCGTAAAAGTGGTGATCATGCCAACGCCATCGAGATGCTTGAGAAACTTCACGCCAAACAACCGGAACATGAACGTATCGGCATCGAACTCGCCGAAGCTTATATTCACGAGGATCGCTGGTCGCTCGCGGAAGACATTCTCCGTGTGCTGCTGCAGGACGAAGATGTTTCTCCACGCGTAAAACATCTCTTCGCACGCTGCCGTCTCAAACAGGGCGATTACAATACAGCTCTTGCCTCACTCAAAGGCGCACAGCTGCTCAGCCCTTATAACGTCGAACGTTTGCTGGAGATGGGCAATCTCTTTCTCAAACTGGATCGGGTGGAAGAAGCCGAAGCGGCCTTCTCGGAAATCCTTGCCTTCTCGCCCGTTTCTAAGCCCGCAACCTTTGGTGTGAGCGCTTCGAAACTCCTTATGGGCGAAGTGAACGATGCGCTCCAGATCTTGAACGGTGTGGCGAATCCGCGTGAACTCAGCGCGATCTTCAACACGGCAGCCATTTTGGCTATTAAGCAGCAACGCTATGATGCAGGCTTTGCGCTTTATCAAAAGGCTTTGCAATTGCTCGCTAAAAAGCCCAAACTCGTGTCCCGTATTCTATACAATATGGGCATCGGTTTTGTGAAATGGGGCAAAAGCGATAAGGGTCTAAAATGCTTTGAAAAAGCGGCAGAACAAGACCCGACTTTTCAGGATGCCTCGTTCAACGTTAAAGTGCTCAAGGCCGCACCAGTGAGCGGTCCGGCTCCAACTCTGAAAGAAACAACAGATCTCTCAGAGGCAGTTTCCGACCTGTCCGACGGCGAAATTCCACTAATGGAAATCGGTTACGACCATGGGGAGGAGGAAGTGGAGCTCGACGAAGTCTTGAGCAACATTTCCAAAGTAGGGTAGTAAGCGAATGGCTCAGGATAAAAATATTGATTGGAAGAAGCACGAGACCGCGTTCTCGGCTCTTCTAAAAGACCTTGGAGAAGATCCCACTCGAGACGGTCTTCTCAAAACTCCAGATCGTCATATCAAGAGCCTACAGTTTCTCACCTCAGGCTATGACGTAGATGTTGCCAGTATCCTCAACAAAGCTCTCTTCGATGTCGAATACAAAGACATGATCATCGTGCGCGACATCGCATTTTTCAGTCTCTGTGAGCACCATATTCTACCCTTCCAGGGCCGGGTACACGTCGGCTATATTCCAAGTGAAAAAGTAGTGGGTCTCTCGAAGATTCCTCGACTCGTTGATGCCTTTGCCCGCCGTTTGCAGGTTCAGGAACGCATGACCCATCAGATCGCTCAGACGATTCAGGAAGTTCTCGCGCCCGAAGGTGTGGGTGTGGTGATCGAAGCTTCGCATATGTGTATGATGATGCGCGGCGTGGAAAAACGTGAGAGCTACACGACCACGAGTTCGATGCAGGGAAGCTTCAACCAGGCGCACACTCGCCAGGAGTTTCTGAATCTTGTGCACAGCCCTCGCAAGTGGGATTGAGTCTTAAATTAAAGCATGAAAATGAAAAGGAGCATCCCACGGGACGCTCCTTTTTTTATAGCAGACGTGTCACACGCAAGGTTTAAAGATTCATTTCGGCTTTGCCTTCATTCACAGGCGAGTAGCGCATACCCATTCCATCATCATCACTGTCATCGAGCTCAGGCTCAGCATCCCACATCAGGGCGATTGCATGAACACCGTTGAGTGCAGGAAGCTTGGTCATGCGTATGGAGAAGCCCTGAAGCATCTGGAGCGCGAGAGAAAGATGCTGCTCGGCCTTTGGTGAGAATTCCTTTTGTAAGAGGAGTTCGTCGACCATATCGGCTCTGAGGGAGCAGACAAGGATGACCTTGCCATCTCGCACGCGGAGCTGATTGCTGATGCCCATCTGTCCGACATTGGAATCGATCGCATTCTCAACGAGAGCCATCTGACAATGAAAGAGCGTTGAGGTCAGGGTCGACGTTGGAATCTTCAGATGATCGATCTTCGTATTGGCTTCGACGACGTTATCGTAGCGAATCGTCTTGTCCTGCATCTCGATCAAAGACTGCGCGTCCTGGAGGAGATTGAGCAGAGTCTTTGCGATGCTGTTGTCGTGGCCCATCATGTGGAACCAGTGTTGAGCCATCGCCGTATTCTGCTGAAGCTCGGTGAGGAGCTTTTGCGTCAGGACCGTGATATTGATTGCGGCATTGTTGAGCTGATTGCTTGTGCCCATGAGGAAAGCGATGCTCTCATCCAGCTCAGAGACACCGTTTTCATCGACCCGTTCACTCAGCGAGCGAACAAACTTTCGGCTCGAAACCTCGGAGAGTTCGTTCGTCCAACGGCTCATCAATTCCATCATGCGGGCGGCTGGTTTGACGATTTCGTGAGTCGTGAGATGAGAAAGGTCGTCGCCAAGGCTCTGCGAATCCTTGAGCTTGGTGATGTAGCTCTCAGCCGAAGCGTGCATCTGCTGATGCATCGACCGGGCTTTGGTCATAAAGGATTGTTCGGCCTGAGCCTCGAGATAGCGGCTCTCGAGACGAACCATCTGCTGCTGGAGCAGGCGTTTTTCATGCTCGGTGCGCTCGGCTGCTTCGAGGTTGGTTTTAACGAGTCGGCTCATCCGATCCTGGAGGACCTGGATGTTGATCTCGCCCTTTTTATTGAATTTGAGTTCGAGAGCGCGAGCCGATCCACCGCCACCGCCCTGATCGCCATTGCCACCTGTTCCACCTTCGGGGAGGAGTTCGTCAGCCCAGGCGTAGAGTTTATGAATCGCGTTCTGAATCTCTTTGCGGCGAGTGCTGATGCTACGGAGCAGCATGGCGACGCAGAAGATAAAGAAGGCAAGGGCTGCCCCCATAATCGCATTGAAGTTGAGGGGCGTGCTTTGAATGATGTTGGGAAAGATGCGCAGGAGCGGGTGAGTTGAACTCAAAGTCGCGAGATCGGAAGTAGGCGATCGGCCTTCTTCCTTGTAGATGATCTTGCCTACGTTGGGTTGCCCGAGAACCAGATTCAACTGATTCATGCTTTGTTTGAACTCGGGATTATGAAAGAGCCATTGATCGTTGATGTAGTTCGAAGCGAGGAGGAAATAGCTCTTGTCGCCAGCGTTCATCAAAGGTGCGATGAGTTCGTAACTCTTGGCGTGCGGTGTGCTGCGCCACTGAAATTGCGGAGTATTCACCGCTTTTGGTGAGTTCACCGGACAGATGTTGCTGAGCGGCATGCCCTGATCGGAATTTGCGACCAGGTTACAATCCTGGTCGTAGATCGCGATATGATCGATCTTTCCAGGAATGATAAAACCATTCAAGGTACGCCCTGCGCTGGCAAGGGTACCGGTGTCTGCGGTAAGTGCGGGCAAGCCCCGAAGCGTGTGCCCAAGGTCAGCGAGTTGACGACGACTCTCCTGGAGAGCATCGAGATACTGGCTCTTCGCGTTAACAAACGATGTTTGGTAGCGAAGGAGGGGGCCTTGAGCTAAGGTGATTAGCAAGAGGGGCGTAAGGCCCAATGTGAGGTAACCCAATTCTCTGCGCATGCTAACCTCCAAGCTCTAAATGCCAATTGGCCCTAATGCGGCGCTGTTTTTTCGAAATATGTAAAAGTTATAGAAACAATTTAGCGTGCTTGAAACGATAGGTCCAGCAACTCTGTACAAAAGTCCGGTTACTTCTGGAAAAAATATTCGTTTCGTCAAAGTGGCTTATTGAAGCGACTCTAGTCAAGGATACGGAATGCGGTCGATTGAAGTTAAAGCGGCGATGATCATGGCTCTGCTCTTCATGATCCTGATGCGACTCGTCTGGATGGATATGCGGTCCTATGTGATCGTCTACGCTCCCGAGAATCATAGCTCTGTCGCTGATGGTGCCGCCTGCCAGAAGGAGAGTTGGGCCGGGCCTTCCGAAACCTCGGGCCGACCGAAATGGGGCAATTCCCTTCTCTATCGAACTCTTCTTAAACAGTCCTGTCGCGGCGGAATATTCTCTGAAGGAAGTTTCGTTCGCTACAACCAAGGGCTCCTTGTCCTAACTGTTCTAGCCTGCATGATCGTGGCACGCATCCTTACGCGTTCCTGGATCGTGGCCCTCGTCGTGGGTCTCGCCCTATTCAGTCGAGGCCGCCTCATCGCCTCCAGCGGACAAATCTCCGGCGATCACATCATTATGTTTGGCCTCTCGCTATGGGCCATGTTCATGGCGCATTGGATTCGCTCCGGCTCGCGGCTTATTCTCGCCTCCGTCTACCTCGCCACGCTCTGGCTTGTTGAGCTGGAGTTCAGTTTTATCTTTCTTGCAGTTGTTCCTCTCGTCTACGCAGCCGTTGTGCGTAGCAAAAGGTTGCGGGCTGATCCTTCGGTGCAGGATCCGCTCTTGTTCTGGCCTCGGGTGCAGGCCTTCATGGCTTTGGAAAACATAAATCTCGCGGCTCCCGAACAGCCCACCGGCGGAATCTTTCGCCCGCTCGCGAAGACCTTCGCCATACCCTTACGGGAAGGCAGAGTCTTTCGCAAATTTCTCAAAGATGTGGGAATCGCCAACGTGATCCTGCTCGCGAGTCTCCTGGCGCTGGCTATCTATAAAGGCTATTGGGGGCTTAGGGTGGTCTGGCAGATGAGAAAGCTTTCTCTCTGGGCTCAGCTTTGGGCAATGCCCATTGACCGGGATATCATTCTGTCCACGTTTGCTATCCTGATAGCGATCTTCGTCAGTTCCTTTGTGCTCCCAGCGCTCAGGGGACTTAATCTCTCAGTATTACTGGGACTCGGTCTCAGCACCTTGGGAATTCTTATCGTCGATCATATCTATCTACCGGCGGAAGCAACCGGCTACTGGCTTGCCCCCCAGGTTATTCTCTGGTGGGAGCCTCTTATACTCTCTTTGGGGGTGCTCGGCTTTTACCATGGACTGATCACGCTCGTGAACCGGATCTGGAAACGATTTCGGACGGCTCCCGTAGCAGTATGATCTCATGAAGATAAAGCCGGTATTTTTCTAAAAGAATAAATTTGGCTATGACAAAGACCAAGAAAACACTTGGTCAATTTCCAAATCGCATTCGACATTTTCCCATATTTTTTTGAGCCTTAAGTGAGCCCTCTAAGATGCTGATAGCATTTGGAGGGCTCTTCTTTTTTATCGTTTGATCAAAGGATAATTTGCGCGAATTCAAACCCAGATTTGTTGAAATTTGTAAATTGATTTGGTGGACTGACGATAGATGGTTTGTGCCTAGCACAACAAACATCACGGATTTAAACCAGGAGTTTTACAATGGGTCTACGCATTCGCACAAACGTCGCTTCTCTAACTGCACAACGCCGCATGGGCGAAACTACCGAGAAGATGGCAAGTAACATGGAAAAAATGTCGAGCGGCTATCGAATCAACAAATCCGCCGACGATGCAGCTGGTCTCGCAATTTCAGAAACCTTGACCGGTAAAATACGTTCACTTGATCAAGCTAAACGAAACGCCAACGACGGTATCTCCCTCATTCAGGTTGCCGAGGGCGGCATGAACGAGATCTCAAACATCCTTATGCGAATGCGCGAACTCGCAACGCAGGCTTCTTCGGATACCATTGGTAACCTCGAACGTTCTTACAGTAACAAAGAATATACGGAGATGGTCAAAGAAATCGACCGTATTGCAAATACTGCGGAATTCAACGGCATGCAGCTCCTCGGGGGCGCCGATAAAAACAACGGTTTGAGTAACCTCACGATTCACGTCGGTGCTGGTGATGGCCATATCGAAAACACGGATACGATCGATATCGATATCGATTCCATCAAGCTCAACGCTGAAGATGTGCTTGGTTTAACGGGTGGTGCTGCGATTGGTCCGGAAACAGAGGACGGTGACTTTGATCGTCAGGATGCAGCCGACAAACTGGGCGTGATCGATAGCGCAATTAAGAAAATCGCCGGTAACCGCGCGAT
>SEDW01000705.1 GCA_004193325.1 Pseudomonadota bacterium
TCGATGCTTGATAAGGACAGCCTTCACTTCGAACGCGTCTCAGACGCTAAAAGCGGCGTCCTCAGCTTTACGCTGAAGGATGAGCATAATTGCCGGATCGAATACTGGGCCGATGACCCGAGCGGCACCCCGCCTCCGGCCTCACCCTTGAGCGTCGATTGTCCCAAGGACAAACTTTCTCTCGTTCAAAAAATTGAAGTGAGCGGCCTGACGGCTGGCTTTCCTCTGACCTTTCGCATCTACGTCTGGCCTCGCACGACGACCTTCCTCACGCACTTTACGCATGAGTTTCACGAAGGCCAGGACCTGATCAATGCCAAGGCCCAGAGCATGGTCGTTGTTCGTTACTCGAGTCCACGGAACAGTGCTGAGCTCTATACCTATCGCTTCGGCAGCTCGTTCAATATCAAAGACATTAAAGCCAAACTTGGGCAAATCCCAGCCGGCAACTGCATAGCGAATCCGCCGGTCGAAGCTTTGCCTTTTCCAAGAAACGGCTCGCTCGATGACGCGCAAAAACGTCCGCTTCATGGTCTGACAGCTGTGACGACGGAGGGTTTTGGAAGCGGCGCGGCGACGATTCATCCCTTCTTTCCGACTCGTCTCGTCGAATTCTATGAGCAGACCGCTCGTCAGGAAAACTGGAAGTGGAACTTTCAGTGGGAAGCTCAACCCTATTCCTTTGAAAGTCTACCGCCTGGCTATATCGGAACTTTGAATATCGGTGATGGCACAACGACTCAAACGATTTCGAGTCGTAACCTCACAGGATCTGTGGAGACGATTGATCTCAACTCGAACAATCTGCAGCTTTCGCCAAAGATTCTCTTTCCGAGCGATGTCTCGCGCTTTGATCTGACGATTAAATCCGCCGACGCATCCGAGACGCTTTTGAGCTGCAAATATACTGTTGATAAAGAGACGATTCAGATTCCCCAGGATGTCATGGCCAAGCTTGCGGCAGGGACCTACCTCGCGACCTTTAGCTTTGAGACGAATCAGGTCCACTTCAAAGATCAATCCGCCTATCCACCTTGGATCATTACTTCATCCGACTGGATACAATTTCGCCTGAATAAACGTTTGTGAGGTGCTGATTTGCGCGCTCTTATCTGGGTGAGTCTGTCGCTGGCCGCGACGCTTGGCGTAAGCGCCCAGGCCGCCACCGTAAAAAAACTCAAAGCTCCCAAACGGATCGTCATCTTGGATGAAGGTACGAAGACCGGCTTTCTTAAAAAGAAGAAGGTCTGTTTTTATGATGCCACGAAAAAGAAGGTGGCTTGCGGACGCGTGCGTGCGGCCAAGGGCAAAATCAGTTCTATTCTTATTAAAAAAGAAGCGGATTTTGCCAAGATTACTCTGGGCATGGAAGCTCAGATCGAAAACATCGACAACAAAGATGTGAAGATCACAATCGACGAAAATGCTCCGGCTCCGGTGGAAGAGGGCTACACAGCCCCCTGGTATATCGGGCTTTATGGTGCGTTTCCTATTCGCGATAGCGTCACCTATCAAAACCTTGTCTATGAAACTCCGCTGGGTATGCCGGCGGATTCGATGTGGTCGCAGGATTCTGCAGTGAAAGCGGTAGGGGTTGGCGCTGAGCTGGGCTTTGGAATTAAATCCTTTACGCTTGCGATCGGCGCGCGTTCAAGAACGTATTCGCCGAAGAGAGTCAGTGCGGACTACGCAAATCCAGATGGCGATTTTTATTTTGAAGAATACGTGGAAACGATCGGCACGGGCAAAGCCCTTGGCTATTGGCTCGACTTCTATTACCTGCGCTGGGACTGGGGTGTAGCCTCGCTGAATCTTGGCAACGGCATCGATATGGACAACTCTTCGGTGACCTTTACGATGGATCATCTTAAGGATGGTTCCGATGATTCGCAGCGTTACTACGATGTGAAGTCGACATTAAAAGCGATGAGTCTTCGGACCTCGTTACTTTTAGATTTCAAATTTGGTCCGGTTGGCTTTAAAATGGGCTCGATAATCTATATCCCTTTGTCTCAACAGCAATCGATAACTGTTGAACAAAAGGACCCTTTTACGACGATGTATCTAAAAGATAAAACGGCGGAAGAGGATGTGAAGGATAAACTAGGCCATAAGTCCCAAGTTGGCGTAGATCTCTTGTTGATGGGTTACTTTGCCTATTAATTATACAGAAAAGCGAAGCGGCGAAAATCCCTTGTAACGCCGCTCATCACCCTTACCGACTATGTCTAAAAGCATCTCCTGAGCGCATAGCTCGGCGAGGTGCATACCGTTTTTGTAAAAACCGCTTAAAATATAGACTTTTCTGGCGTATTTACC
>SEDW01000706.1 GCA_004193325.1 Pseudomonadota bacterium
ATCGGAGTCTCCGGTACCCGCTATGATCTTACCCTCGCTAATAAGACCATCAAGAAATATAACTTCTCTTCCACCTCGGGCTACGCCCTCGCGGAAGAGAAAACCATTACCGAAGCTTTGAAGGGTACTATCAGCGGAAAGCTGAAGAAGATGTCTGTCAACACCCTCGCGGCTTGCTCAACCGCGGCCTGCGCCGCGTCCCGTCCTTCCGTTTGGCTGGAACTGACGAATGAGAATCCTGATGTGTTTTATTTCTCGAATCAAGGGGACTGCTCTTGCCCCGCGGACGGCGCCAACGCCCCTACTCTCTACTACTCGCAAACAGATTCCGTTTACCAGGACATCCTCAAGCAGTTCACGAACTAAGCCTCAGGACTTATCTGCTTCTCCGAGAATCGGCGAGACATCACAATAACCAACCCCGTGTCCGTCGATTGCCGTGACCTCGAAGCGGTAGCCTTTGTAATGCACTACATCCCCAAGCTTCGGCATGCGTCCTAACAAGGTCATGATCAAGCCGCTGACGGTATCCACGTCCTCGTGTTCCATGTCCGTTCTCAGGCGAACGCCCAAGTCCTCGATCCGGACCATTCCCGTGACGTGGAAGACACCACTGTGCTTGTCTTTTTGGATGTCCGGAGACTCGCCACCGCCCTCGCCTATCTCGCCCACAACTTCTTCGAAGAGATCTTCAATCGCCAGAATTCCAGCAGTTCCGCCGAACTCGTCGATCACCACCACCATATGCGCATTGTGCTTACGCATGATCTTGAGCACCTGTTCAAGACTCGACGCCTCCGGCACGTACGGCACGGGCCGCATCAGATCGACGATCGGGCCGCGATTGCCCTCGAGCTGCGCTCTTAGAAAATCCTTGGTGTGCACTGTTCCCACGATGTTGTCGAAACTTCCGTCGTAGAGGGGATAGCGTGTGTGTTTGGATTTG
Source organism: Pseudomonadota bacterium (assembly GCA_004193325.1). Taxonomy (GTDB): domain Bacteria; phylum Bdellovibrionota_B; class Oligoflexia; order Oligoflexales; family Oligoflexaceae; genus Oligoflexus. Next base: position 947 of record SEDW01000706.1, read on the forward strand.
GAAATGATCGCCTTAACATCATCGTGACTCGCCTTGATGGGAATCCCTATGATCTTGATCCGAGGCACCATGACCTCGCCCGCGTTCAGATGCCCGAAATAAAGAAGGTCCTGGAGAATCTCGCGCGTCTTCTTGCGAAGCTGCCCACCCTCCTGGCTTTCCTTAAACACAAATTCAAGCTCTTCCGGAGTATGCGAGGCGTGCTTATGAACACTGCCCTGCTTGATCCCAAACCAATGGAGAAAACCATTGCCGAGCTTGTTCAGAATTATGATCAGGGGATAGACAGCCTTCTGAATCACCACAACGAGTGGCGTAATCCAAAGCGAGGTCTGCTGCGGCTTTTGCAGGGCCATACTCTTCGGCACCATCTCACCAATCACAATATGGAGAAAGGTCAAGGTCCCGAGCGAGATGATGCTCGCAATGGTGTGGACCGCACCCTCACTGGCAAAATCATGGAAAGAGGAGAAGATCCACTCGGCAAGCTTTCGCTCGCCATACATACCAAGGCCAAGACTCGCGAGCGTGATACCGAGCTGGGCCGTCGCAATATATTCGGCCTGTGACTTGGGATCTTTCATGATCCCCTGTATCACCTTCGCGACCGCATTCCCCTGATTCACAGCCTGATCGATCTGAGTCCTTGGCGTTCCAATCAAGGCAAATTCCGCAGCAACGAACAGACCGTTGATGAGGACCAGCACAATAATAACAACTATGGGCAACACTTCGATCATGTCGAACTCTCGTTTTGTTCGGGAACTTGCGGATGAAGCGGTTTCACCAGAACAGAGCGAACCACTCGCTCCTCGACTTCTTCCACTTCCACTTCCAGATCCTGAATCACAACCTTGTCACCAACTGAGGGTAGAACACGGAGCGCTTCGGTCACCAGACCTGCAATCGTATTGGAATCACCCTTCCACAAGGCCCCAATCCAACGCTGGGCTTCGTCCGGGCGCATCATTCCTGGGAGGCGAACCCGACCGTCGGGAAGTACTTCTGGAATAGGCTGGCCAGCTTTGAACTCATCACCAATCGCGCCGAACACTTCACTCAAAATATCCTCAACTGTGACGATACCGGCAAAGGTCCCATACTCATCGATGATCGAAACCATCTGAACCCGTTTTCTACGCATGAGATTTAGGAGCTTGTCTGCCTTCATCACTTCCGGAACGGCAATGAGCTGCTTGAGCATCGGCTCAACCGATTTCAATTCCCCGTAAGCTGCAATCTCTGCAACCACATCTTTGGTGTGAAGGAGCATGATCACGTTATCGCTACTGCCCTCATAAACAGGCAGGCGGGTATAAGGACTCTTGGCAATCGCTGCAACGATATCCGGCACCGGAGCATGACGATCGAT
>SEDW01000062.1 GCA_004193325.1 Pseudomonadota bacterium
GAGGAGGTTAAAAAAATCCTGGTAAAGTTCGTCATAAGGAAGCCGAGGACTGGCCCCCAAAATCAGGACTCCGGAAGCAGACTTCGAACCGGGCTTGTTCAGAGGCAGAATACAAATCTGCTTGATCGCCTCCGGATATTCTTCTGCATATATATTGCCAATTTCTGCCGGCACATTATCGATCCGGAGGACCTGGGAGTCGTGTGTGAGTTCATGAAGATGCCAGTGATCTTTGCCATCCAGTTCGATTCGATCAGGAAAATAATCCAGTCCGGATTTTATTCCCTGAAGACTTCGCACAGTGGCAGCCGAACCTTCGCTATCAATTTCGTAAATGGCAGCGAAACTTAGATCGTAGGCGCAGTCTTTTAAACTCGCAGCAGCTTTTTCATAGACCTCATCGACGTTTTTAGCTGTGGACACCACGACCGACAGTTCACGAACGGCTTTGGACCTCCGCTCGGCAAGAATTCGAGCTGTGGTTTCAGTAACCGGGTGAAACAAACCCACGATCTGGCCGGTCTCGTCACGAATGGGACTGTGAGAAAAGGTAAAAAACGTTTCTTCGAGATACCCCCTTCGCGCGAGAAACATTCTTTGATTCTCAAGATAGGATGTCTTGCCGGATATCGCACTGTCGAAGGTAGCGCCGATCGCTGACCATGCCGATTTCCAAGTCTCCCGATAATCGGCCCCCATCACCTGCTCATAGATCTCACCACAAATCGGCCAGTAACCATCGTTAATAATCTGTGTATGTTGATCACCCCAGATGAGGTTGATTGGAAAATTCGAGGAGAGACAAAGGCTGACCGATGTCTTAAGACTTTTAGGCCAATCGTTCATCGGTCCAAGCGGAGTCTTTGACCAGTCCTTGGCGCGGATAAGTTTACCCATCTCACCGCCGTCGACTAACCATTCAGCCGGATTTTCGGGATCGTGATTATTAACTTTCATGGTGAATCTGCCTCTGCTACTTGAGTTCCGCTCTTGCGACTTATCGAAGGACAAAATTATGGCAAGCCCATCCACCTAGATTAGGAGATTTTGCACGTTCTTAACATATATTACTTACACATGGATTGTTCTGAGATGGCCGCTAAGCCCTTGGTTAAAGGCACTTAGCAAGAATATGCAACTGCTTGAACGAAATGGAATTGCATGAGCAAAAGATGTGGCGAGAACACGAATGAATACTTTGCGGCATGTGTTCTGCATGACCTGAAAGACCATGCATAGAAGTAAGACGCTTAAAGCTCTAGAATATCTTTGGTCAACTCTGGAATCCCGTGAGTGAAGACATGATCTGAACCTTTCAGAATTCGAATCTTTGCCCTCGAAATATCCAATTTGTATTTATCCAGATGTTCCGGCGTGAGCACATCATCTTCCGTACCTTGATAAAAGAAAATCTTCGGAACGGTTGCAAGTGCCTGCACATAGTTTTTCGGCAGAAGAAAGTCATCGATCTCCCAGTCTGGAAGACCCCAGTACGGAACGGCAGCGAGATGAAGCGATTTTATTCTCTCAGATGCACCACCATTGAGAGCAAAGTATTTGAGAATGATAGTACCGCCCAAAGAGTGGCCAACGAGATGGAGATCCCCAGAGAGGCTCTGCATAGCTGCCCCAAACGCTCGGGCCCACTTTGAATAATTGGGCGCCTCAGCATCGGGCATATCGGGAGCAGTCAGCCGGTAATTGCTCCCCAGATCTTTTTCCAGCACCTTAATGAAATCGCCACTCCCTTCAACCTTGAGACCGGCTGCATGCATGAAGAGAATGTTCTTTTTCATATCTTGTTTCCCCGTCCGATTTCAGTGGAGCCACGCAGAAGAATAATCGTCAGAGTTATCTTGAAACAAAGTCGAGAAAGTGGACAAGTCAATTTCAGCACAATAAAAAAAGCCCGAATCCGAAGACTCAGGCTTTTTTAATCTTAATAGAATGGCGGGAGCGACGGGACTCGAACCCGCGGCCTCCAGCGTGACAGGCTGGCGTTATAACCAACTTAACTACACCCCCGCAGAGAGCCCAGTTATAGGGGTTCCACCGATTCTTGTCCAGATTTTTTTTAAGATTATGAGAAGTTTTTTGAAAGGCCATAAAGCAGCCAAATAAGCTCGGGGCAAGGCTTCCGCCAGGATTAAAAAAGAGGCAAATCGAGACAAAACGAAAAAAACCGCTATCAAGACTTTGGGTCGTTGAAAGCGGCTTTTCGATCTCGCAAAAACGGAATTTATCAAAAAAAATGGCGGGAGCGACGGGACTCGAACCCGCGGCCTCCAGCGTGACAGGCTGGCGTTATAACCAACTTAACTACACCCCCGCTCGATTCACAATTTGTAGAGGAAGGAATGTTTTCTGTCAATCACTCATGAGAAATTTCGTACAAAAAATTTGAAAAATCGACATCGTTTCTTTTTAGTAGAGTAAGAGCGTGCCGGTGATTGCATCGATTTTCTCGCTAAAATCAGGGCCAATCGCGCAAGCTGTGTAAGTGGGAACTCCGCCGAATTCTGTTTTGCCACTATCACGAATCACTGAGCTCTTCAGACCCGCTTCAAGAGCGCGCTGATGATAGGCGAGCAAATCTTCTTCGCTTGCCACCTGCAAACAGATTTTCGCAGCGCCTACCGTTAGCCACTGACGCTCCACGTCTGTGATCTCGACTGTGCACGTATTGGAAGACGAAGCACGCAGCTGCTCACGAATTGGGCCGGCTAGAAAATGCATCGAGGCATGTGAACCTTGAGCGATCTCTTTGCCGCGCCGCATTTTTAAGTCTCTGCGAATGAGAATGACCTGTTTGATTGCTGTCATTGTGGGGAGATCTCAAAGATGCTGCTCATTTTAAAGAGCTGATTTCCGAGTTCTTTTGAATCCGCATTGCTCAGCATGAGGATAAAGAAATCATTGCCGTAGTTCGTAGCGACGAGATTTAAACCCAGATTTTCAAGCTTTGTGACTTCTGCCAGATGATCAGGAACTTGCTTTGATGGAAAAGCCGCTTCGGCCTGAGCCGTTGTGTAGTCTTTGCCAAAGGTAAAGAACCAGGCATCCTTGTGGCTAAAGCCACCGGTGCGGGGAAAGTTACGCTTTGAGATGGGAACGACGCCTAGAAGCAGTTTCCGGCCCTCTGCATCGTGGTAACGAACGAGGAGAAGGGGCCGCTCATGTACCGACGCATCCGACCAGGCGTCGAGCGTCCAGACATCAGAAGACCGAAGGCCCCAGGGACTTTCACCAAACTTCTTCGAGAGCGTGGCATTAATGGGAGCGTAGTCGGTCGTCTCTTGCAGCGTGTCGCCACTTTTGTAGACAACGAGCAGATGGTCGACCATTTCGGCAAAGATGCCTGCTTTGGAATTACTGATCGTCTTTGGAACAGCCTTGATAATGAAGGCCATGTAGACCGCAGTTGCCGCCATGCTGAGCGCGATCACCCAGACAATCAATTTGAGGCTATAGGTTTTGCCGCGAGGAGCGGATGCGGAACTGTTCATGGGTCTGTCCTCAAGGGCATCGTCCCTCATGTGGGCGAGAGACGATTAGTGTGACTTTTTAAGCGAGTCCAGATAGTTTTCAATCGCAACAAAGTCATAGGTCTTGAGAGTGCCCATAAACCTTTGAACGATGTAACCATCGGCTCCGATGAGCACGCTCACGGGTAGAGCCGAGACTTTGTAAGCGTTGGCGATATCACCGTCGGCATCGAGAAGAACGGTGAACGTGGGCTTTGCGATAAGTTTTGAATCATCCATCGCCTCTTTGGTGTCAAAGCTCGCAAGCCCCAGGACTACGATGTCCTCGTCCTTGTGCTTTTCCCAGAAGGCATCAAGAGTTGGCTTTTCTTCGCGGCAGATCGTGCACCAGCTCGCCCAAAAATGAACAAGCACTGGCTTTTTCCGGGCCTGAGTCAGACTCATCGTCGCTTCGCTTGGGAGAAAAGCACTCTTGCCGATGACCGGAAGATTGAATTCCTTGGCAGCTTCGCGCCGATCAAAGTCGGTACCTTCGACCTGATGCGTCTTCGAATATTCATTGAAGAAGACAAATCCGGCCGTAAGAATTGCCATGATGACTGCAACGAGGATGATTTGTGTTTTATTCTTCATCAGCACGTTTCACATAACGGTAGACGGTGTAGACAATGCCGCCCATCGCCATCAAGGGAACGACGGAAAGAAAAGCCGTTGATCCGGTGTAAGCATTACGGGTCGGATCGTTTTCACCAGCGCCGCAAACAGCGCAGGCAAATACGGGATGACTGACGAACATAAGGAGAAAACCCAGAGCAGCACGAAGTCTGTTCATAAAAGCCCCCAAAAGTACGGATCAAAAATAGACGAGAGAATAAAGCACAGGCCAAACAAGAACCACGAAGGACCAGTAGATCTGCATCGCGAGCATTCCGTCAGGACCGAACTGATTCTTCATGTAGGCGATGTAATACCAGATCATCGCAATGACGGCTGCGACGAGGTGAAGGGCATGGCAACCGATGATGAGATAGAAGGTGGCGCCAAACACGCCCGAGGTCATCGTCATGCCGTAGCTGATGAGGTTAACCCATTCGTAACCCTGAACCGCGAGGAAAAAGAGTCCAGTCGCAATGGCGAGAGCAAAGAAGGTCTTCGATCGTTCGCTGCCGTGCTTCCAGCCTGCTGCAATCATGAAGATGCCGCTGAGGAGAAGAACCGCTGTGTTGAAGCCTGTGGTGATAACGGGCAGAACCACGTTCTGTGGAGGAGCAAAGATGCCGGCACTGGCCTTGATAACGATGCGTGTGGAGATCAAAGCTGAGAAAATCATAAGCTCGCATACAACAAAAATAAGAATACCCAGCACTGGGCTGGGTATACCTTTTCTGCTGTGACGAAGCGTTCCTGTTGAAGCTGCTTCCATCATAGCCATACGTGAAACTCCTTGTGACTCACATCAAGTGGAGTCTTCAGTGCTCCATGTGATGTTCGAAATCTTTGTTGTCTTCTATAATTTGCTTGGCTGCGTGGTTTTCCCAGTTTGTTCCGCTGGTCTGCTGAACATCTGTTGAAACCGCAATGTAAAACAAGAACACAGCACCAAGCATCGCAAACATTATGTACGCTATATACTTCTTTTCCTGACGAATGTGCATAAATTTTACGGCGACCAGGTACGCTTTTACAATTGCGATACCAAACGCGGTAATAAGGGTCACAGTTCGGTGTCCGAACTCAGGACCGAGGACACTGATGATGAAAAGCACCAACAGAATTCCCCAGATCTTCACGTAGTACGAAGCTCCGTGATCACCTTCTTTATGCTCATCATGCGAATGACCGACATGCTCTGCCATAATAACTCATCCTCCTAACTCAAGTTGCTTCTGCTAATGGCATCATTTCGCGATGTAGAGCAGCGGGAAAAGAAAGATCCAAACGATGTCAACAAAGTGCCAATAGATACCGATGAGTTCGACTCGATGCATGTTCTTCTTCTGAAGAACGTCGATCGAGATCCAGGCCATCAGACACATACCGGCTATAACGTGCAGAGCATGGAGACCTGCAGCGGTATAATAGAAGGACCAGAAGAGAGACGAAGTGATTGTGTAACCATTCGTGATCTCAGTCGTCCATTCGATACCCTTGATAACAAGGAAGCAAAGGCCACCAAAAATAGTGCCCCAGATAAGAGCGAAAGCTTTGAGTTCTTCTTTCTTCTCGGCGTAATGGTGAGCCAGGACGATAGACAAACTCGATGTCAAAAGCACAAAGGTGTTTACACCGCCGGCAAATGTATTTGTATGCGACGAGTTCAACGCCCAGTGCGGGAATTTGAGACGAAGCATGAGGTAGCACATCAAGAGACCGCCAAAGATGACGATTTCTGAACCTATGACCCACCACACTGCCAGGCGACCGGTCGGCATTCCAGTTACGCTACGAGTCGTTGCGATCGGAGTTGTTGTTCCCACGGGCTATCTTCCTTGATTAAACTTTTTCGTTTTGCGGCCAATAATCCAATTCACGACCAGGGACACTGTATTCATAAGCTCCGCGGTAAACTTCTGGCATTACTGCGAAGTTGCCGTGTGGAGGAGGACATGAGGCTACCCATTCCAAAGAGTTCGCTTTCCAAGGGTTGTTCTCAAGACATTTACGGCCACGGAACATGGAGTAAATGAAGTTAAAGAAGAACACGAATTGGAAGAGGATCGTGATCACAACACAAACGGTTGCGACGATACGAAGATGTTGGAGCGAACTTACAGCGAGCTCCGGGAAGTTCGAGTAGTCGAAGATACGACGGTGGTCACCAGCTGCACCCGTAAAGAAGAGTGGCATGAAGATACCGTTGAAGCCGACCATTGTTCCCCAGAAGTGGATCTTGCCCAATGTTTCATTCATGAAACGACCGAACATTTTCGGGAACCAGTAGTAAAGGCCAGCAAACACCGCGATCACAGCGATCGGAACGAAGGTGTAATGGAAGTGGGCCAGTACGAAGTAAGTATCATGGAAGTAGATATCAGCGCCTGAAGCACCAAGGAATACACCCGTTACACCACCGATGAGGAAGGTCGCGAGGAAACCGAGAGCGAAAAGCATAGCTGTTGTGAGTTCGATCGCTCCGCCGTAGAGAGTCGCGATGTAGACGAAGAGCATCTCAGCGATCGGAATCGAGATGAGAAGAGTCGTCACGGTAAAGATGTTGGCGAGACGTGGGTCGATACCTGCGATGAACTGATGGTGAGCCCATACGAAGAAGCTCAGGATACCAGTGGCGAAGGTAGTGAAGAGAACGACTTTGTAAGCAAAGAGTTTCTTACGAGAGAATGTTGTGATGACTTCAGCAACGATACCCATAGCTGGCAAGAATACGACGTAAACTTCCGGGTGGCCGAAGAACCAGAACAAATGTTGCCAGAGGATCGGGTCACCACCGCGTGCTGGATCGAAGAAACCAGTACCGATAGTTTGGTCGAAGAGAAGCATGGCTGCGCCTGCGATCAGAGGACCAGCAGATGCCATGAAGAGGATACTGGCGAGAACGATCATCCAGCAAACGATGGGGATATCCATCATCTTCATGCCTTTGGCACGAGAGTTCATCAAAGTCGTGATGAAGTTGATACCACCCAAGAGGAAGGCCACGAACTCAAGAACAACCGCGACCAGCCAGAGGATTGAACCCCATGGAGTCAGGTTATACTCGGCCTTGGCAGAGAGTGGAGGATAAGCGGTCCAGGCTCCACCGAAACCACCGTTGTGAACGAGAAAGCTCGCAACAAGAACGACAACGGAGAGAAGGAAAATCTGGTAAGAAAGACGATTGATCTTAGGGAAAACCATATCGTCCGCGCCGATCATCAGCGGGATGAGATAGTTCCCGAATGCGGCGACCAGGATGGGCATCGCAAACCAGAAGATCATGATCGTACCGTGGTTGGTGATCAATGAGTTGTATTGAGCTGAGGTAACCAGTCCGAAGAGTGGAACTTCAACGCCAGGAAAAGCGAGCTGCATACGGAATACGTACGAGAAGAAAGCACCCACGATCCCCATAAGGATACCCGTGAAGAGGTACTGCATCCCGATTACTTTGTGATCGAGTGGGAAAATATACTTTTCCCAGAAGCTCATCTCGTGATGATCATGATGATCATGATGTTCAGCGTGTGTCGTGGCCATATATCACCTAAATAATTCTATCGTTCGATTTCAACTTAGCGACTTGTGACTGCTGCTGGCGTGTGGCCTGCAATCCACTTGTCATAATCCTCTGCGGTCTCAACGAAAAGCTTGCTCATCATGATTCCGTGACCGATACCGCACATCTCTGCGCATTGGATATCGAAGTTGCCAACCTTGGTAGGTTTAAACCAGCCAGTAATAATACGGCCTGGCAAAGCATCTTGTTTCAAGCGGAATTGTGGAATTGAGAAGCTGTGGAGAACGTCGGTACTCTCGAGTTTGAAATGATAGACGGTATCCACTTTGAGGTGAAGCTCGTCAACCGTTTCAATATCGTCGGCAGTGCCGAGGATATTGTCAGCGCCTGGCATGACATAACGCCAAGCCCACTGCTGGCCAATAACACGAATTGTCGACTGAGCTGGTGGCAAGTCTTGCTTGACTGTGTACCAGACTCGGATCGCCATAACGATGATGATGACGTCACAAAGCAGGATGAGGTTGTGGGGCCAGTGGATCCACTTCATCTCTTCTTTGCGTTCGCCGGTAATATAGGAGGCTTTGACTCCTGGCTTCTTGCGGAATTTCCACACCAGCCAGAACAATATAACTTCCGCGACGACCAACCAGAACCCACCCAATATGGTAATCCACAGGATGAGATTGTTGATATCACTCGCAAAACTGGAGCCGCTTTGCTGCAATAATTCGATCATATGATTTCCCCGTCTCCCCGTTTAGCGAGCCAAAATTAACACTGCAACCGCGTATGCAAACACACCGGCCAGGATAACAAAAATTGCTTTCTTCGCGAGCTGATCCGCTTCATCCGGCTTTTTCACGACTACCTTGCCCCTATTGTGGATTTGCAGCTTTTTTGTACTTGAACGTGTTGATGTAGCTGACAACGTTGAGCATGTCTTCATCACTTAATCCAGCTGCCATCGGAGCCATAGATGCTCCCATTGGATCCCTTGCAGGATCAAAGGCACGAACTTTGTGTTTGAAGTTTTGCAATTGCTTGACGAGATACCAGTCGCTTGCACCAGCCAAAGGCGGAGCATTGAGAGTGGCATTTCCTTCACCGTTCTGACCATGACAAGTCGCACAGACCGTAAAGGTTTTTTGACCTTTGATCACGTGTCCCTTGATGGAATCTTCCGGCTTAACAACTGGCATCGCTGCAACATGTTTCACCACAGCATCGACGTCCGATTCGCCGTTCAGTGTCCTCGCCAATGGATACATCCGCATACCGGCTGTGTCCTTGGGGTGAGCACCACGAGCACCGGATCGGAAATTCATGAGCTGTCGCTTAATGTACCAATCTGGCAACCCTGCGATGCTAGGAGCTCCGATAGTCGGATTTCCTTCACCCTGGTTCCCATGACAGTAGCTGCAAAGCTTGAACACTTGAGTTCCCCGATCAGCTGCTTTTGCGGAAAAGCTACCGACAAGAGTGGAGAGACCTAATACTAAGAGAGACGACTTCAAACTGATGTACATTCGACACCTACTGCGGCCGATTAACGGACAAATATCGAAAAAATTACGGCCTTATTACACCATAGATATACAATTCGAAGCAACTAAAAGCTCAATTTTTTATGAGGAGGATAGCCCCTAGAATGGCGTTATCCCAACGGTTAGCGTATGCGAACACAGTTCGGGAAACTGACTCTAATGTAAATGGATAAGCCTAGAGATGAGGCCTGAAGCCCTTGATAGGGAGGCGCGAGAGGACTTCTTGGGAAAGATTTTATTGGGAACGAACAAAGGCTGCTTCCGTCACAGACGAAAGCAGCCTTTGGATCACTTTAGATTAAGCGAGAGTCTGGCCAGAAGCTTTAGCGAAGCGAACTTTTTTGCCGCCTTCAACTCGTGAGCCAACTTTCGTTGCTTTGCCCGATTTCGGGTCAGCAAGAGAAACGTTGCTGATATGGATCGAAGCAACTTTGTCGAGGATGCCGCCGGCTTCGCCGTTAGCGCCTGGACGTGTGTGTTTCTTTTGGATGTTCATGCCAGCGACGAACACTGCATTGCGTTTGAAATCGACTTTGTCGATCTTGCCTTTTTTGCCTTTATCAGCGCCAGTAAGGATAACGACTTCGTCGCCTTTTTTAAGGCTGCTTTTAGCTTGGTATTTGGTCTGTTGAGTTTGCTGCGCCATTTTTAGAATCCACATCTTTTTGGATTAACGATCCGAAACGAACCTAATTTCTGGGCACTTCCGGCGTAAAGGAACTTCTCTACTACGGGAAAGCCCTAATCGAGTCAAGCGAACTTTAGGGAAATAAGCGCTTTTATACGTATTAATGGCATTCCAACCCTTAACCTTTCCCATGAGGCCCAGCTTCGCTATAAAGGTTAAGTACCGAAGGTGAAGGAGTTCTTGTGCTGAAGTATGTCTTAGCTTTCCTGTTCCTTGCAATCGCACCCTCAATCCTAAGCTCCGCCTCGTTTGCCCAGGAATTCGATCCTTTGGGCAAAACGGCCACCGATATTCATCCGACCGACGTCATTCAATGGACGCCGGTGCAGGCACTTAGTGACGGCAAGGGCCATCTGCTCGTGGGTTTGAGGCTCGAGACCAAAGACCAGTTTACCATCTACAAGAACAAACTCGAGGTCCGCGGTCCCAACGGTTATTCGATTGCGATCAAGTCGGCACCCGAAAGCCGCAAACAGATGGACCCCATGGGCGAGGGGGAAACCGATGTCTACTTCGGTGGCGATTTTGAACTTGAACTCATTGGCGACAAACCTATCAACAGCGGAATGGTTTCCATCTTCGTCACCTTCCTCGGAGGTCGATGATGCCTCTGGCAAAGCCGCTATCACCGGGCTCAGTCTCGAAGAGGAATACGCAGAGAAAGTGAAAACCGGAGCTCTGCCCTTCAGCATTCTTCTCATCGTGATCTTCATCGGTGGTCTAGCAACGAACCTCACTCCCTGTGTATTTCCTATGATCCCGATCACCCTTCGCCTGCTCGCTCGTGATGGACACAAACCCATCCAAGGCACCATTTTCTATGCGCTGGGCATCATTCTCACGTATACCGCACTCGGAGTTCTGGCATCCTTTTCTGGTGATGTTTTCGGATCCATCCTGGCAAATCGTTGGGTGAACGTCGGCTTCGGCCTCATTTTTGCCATTCTTGCTGTGACCATGCTTGGCTTTGGCAATCTGTCGAAACTCCAAAACATCGGTGCTTCGCTCGGTTCAGGCAAAGCCTCGACACTCAATTCGATCGGCATGGGCGCAGGAGCCGGACTTGTCGC
>SEDW01000063.1 GCA_004193325.1 Pseudomonadota bacterium
GCAGCGGGTATCGTAACACTCAATGGTGGCGAAGATTTCACAGGTCATAAAGCCTTCGGCCTCGTCGGCGATGTTTTTCCGCCAGATATCGTGTTCAAACTCGAAGGCTCTTCGGGCATTGGTCACAATCGTTATTCCACGACTGGTGGTAGCCGTCTTACACAAAACATTCAGCCTTTCACTTTCAATACCGCCCTCGGTAACATCGGGATCGCGCACAACGGTAACCTCACGAATGCCCATGTGATTCGGAGTGACCTTGAAGCCAAGGGCAGTATCTTTCAGTCCACCTCGGATACTGAAACGTTTATGCACCTGCTCGCCCGTAGTAAAAAAGCCTCGGTTCTCGAACGCCTGGTCGAAGTTATGGGTGAAGTTAAGGGAGCCTATTCCTTGCTCATCATCACCAAAGACCGTCTCTATGCTCTTCGCGACCCCTTCGGCTTTCGTCCGCTCGTCTTTGGACGCCGTAGTACGGCTGTGGTTGTGGCAAGTGAGTCCTGTGCGCTTGAGCTTCTCGACGCAGATTTCGAACGCGAGATTTTGCCAGGTGAGATCATCGAGATCTTTCCCGACGGTCTTGTGAAGTCGCATCATCCCTTCCCCGATGCCCGTAAAGGCTTCTGCTCGTTTGAGCCGGTGTACTTCGCGCGTCCCGACTCAAAGGTCTTTGGTGAAGAGATCTATAACCTTCGGAAACGCATGGGCCAAGTCCTAGCCCGTGAGACTCACGTCGATGCGGATGTGGTGATTGCAGTGCCGGATTCAGGTATTCCGATGGCTTTGGGTTATGCCAACGCCGCAGGAATTCCGATGGAAATAGGCCTTGTTAGAAATCCCTACGTGGGCCGTACGTTTATTGAGCCCTCACAATCGATTCGCGACTTTGGGGTCAAACTCAAATTGAGTCCGGTCGATTCCGTGCTGCGCGGCAAACGCGTGATCGTGGTCGATGACAGTCTCGTTCGTGGGACGACATCCATGAAGATCCTTCGCATGCTGAGAAAAGCCGGCGCGAAAGAGATTCACCTTCGCCTCGGTTCGCCGCCTATCACGCACTCCTGCTACTTCGGTGTCGATACACCGGAGAGGAGTCAGCTGATGGCTGCAACCAATACTGTCGAAGAGATTCGTGATTTTATTGGAGCCGATACGCTTGGTTTTTTGAGCCAAGATGGTCTCCGTGAAGCCTTGGGCAAAGAAAACTCCGGAAACTACTGCTACGGCTGCTTCACCGGCGATTATCCGGAAGATGCCTGTCGGCCGATTCCAGTCCAACCGACCGATGCCATGGGCGGTCCAGGTCTTAAGGCCGGCTTTTAATGGCGGATAAACTCGTGGAAGGGATCGACTACACAATCGATCCCGCGACGGGCTATCTCGTCTTCACCCGCGCCTATCACCTCAAGCGAGGCTTCTGCTGCAACAGCGGCTGCAGGCATTGCCCCTACCCAAAAGAAAAGGATGAGAGCCAAAAGCCCTCATCCTGATCATTTTTACTCTTGGAATAAACCCTCAGGTCTCGACCAGGTGGCCGTCAGCCGCTTCGTGCAGGAGCTCGAAGACCGGCTTGAGTGAAGCTTCCGCAGCATCGAGGATGTTAGAAACTTCCTGACGGGAAAAGGCTGCGCGCTCGGCGGTGCCTTGGATCTCGAGGAATTTTCCGCCTTGAGTCATGACCACGTTCATATCAAGGTCAGCGGTGCTGTCCTCCTGATAATCGAGGTCGACCATCACTTCACCATCACGAAGTCCTACGGAGACCGCTGCCACAGCATCGGTCAGAGGATTCTCGTGGAGACGACCGCTACGAATCAACTTGTCGACAGCCATCTTGAGCGCCACGTAAGCGCCGGTGATCGAGGCTGTGCGAGTGCCGCCGTCGGCCTGAATCACATCACAGTCGATGTTAAAGGTCAGGTCAGTCGCCTTTTTGAGGTCGATTACGCCGCGAAGCGAGCGACCGATGAGACGCTGGATTTCCTGCGAGCGTCCTGATGGAGCAGGGCGTTCACGACGCGTGCGTGAGCCGGTGCTGCCAGGAAGCATGCTGTATTCCGCTGTCAGCCAGCCTTGGGCAGGGCTTGAGTTGCGAAGGAAGGAGGGCACACCCTCTTCCACACAGACAGTGCATATAACACGGGTTTCGCCGAATTCGACGAGGACTGAACCCGTAGCATTGCGAGTAAAATTAGGGACGATTCGAATGGGTCGCATCTGTCCGGAAGAACGGCCGTCGTGGCGCAACATGGCGTGTTTCCCATTGTAAAAGGTGGCAGGTAAAAAATCCGAAAAAGAATTTACTAACGGACGCATAGATTAAGCGCAAGGATTCATTTTTCGGGCGCGGGAGTCCGGAAAGTTTAAGGCTGGGTGGCGAAGTAGGCGATGACAGCGAGAATGAGAAGAATAGCCAGGCCGATCATCGTCTGACGTCTCGATGCCGAGGATCCAAAGAGGCCTCGCTGCATGGCGTCGTTCGATAGAGGGTCTTCTCCGGAGACTTCATTGCGGGCGGCTTCCGCAGCTTCGCGAAGGGCTTCCGTTGGGGCAACCTGGGTAAGGGTGGGCTCGTCATAGCCCGTAAACGCGGTCTTGGCAAAGCGCGAGGAGGCCGGCTGGGCGTTGGGGAATGTTTCGTCGATAGCGTGGTGGAGCTGCACAAGAATGCGGGCCACGATCACTTCATCTTCCACAGGCGTGAAGTCGAGACTACGATGCACGCCATACCCCCAAAGTCTAATGCACGGCATTTTCGATAAAAAAAAGGAGAGCCCTAAGGCTCTCTCATCATTATACAGAATCTTCGCTTTCAAGACGACCATGGCATTTTTTATATTTTTGCCCGGAGCCACATGGACAAGGATCGTTGCGTCCTACTTTGTCCCCTTCGCGGCGCGCAGTCTGGATTCCATGTCCTTCTTCATCATCGTCGTCCATCTGTCCGCCGGCCGTTGGGGCAGGAGCGTCGGGGTGGGCAAAGATTAATTTGGAGGATTCTGGCTCAGCCACAACCGGAACCTGTTCGATCTGCTGCTCAGGAGGAGGCATACGAACGAGGGCCAAAACGGTCTCATCTTCGATACGGATCATGAGGCTTTCAAAGAGCTTGAAGGCTTCACGCTTATATTCCTGCAAGGGATCACGCTGACCGTAGCCGCGGAGACGAACGCTGTCCTGGAGAGTATCCATGGTGCGTAGGTGCTCTTTCCAGCTCTGGTCGATGATCTGCAGGTAAACGTAGGCTTCGATGCGGCCCATGAGCTCATCACCGACATGTTTTTTCTTGTCTTCATAAGCCTTGGCCACGACTTCAATCACGCCCTCTTGAATGCTTTCGGTCGAATGTTTATCGACAGCAAGCTTCTCAAGATCGATCGGCATATGAAACTCAGCGCTGAGTTCTTTGCTGGCTGCATCGAAGTCCCAAGCACTGTTCACGCTGGTTTCAGGAGAGTGTTTCGCGAGGATAGCCTCGGAAATACTTTTGAGACCGTCGCGAAGGAAAGCGATGTCCGCTTTGTCTTCAAGAATTTTACGGCGACGGGTGTAAACCACCTGGCGCTGCTGATTCATAACGTCATCGTATTCAAGAACGTGTTTACGAGACGAGAAGTTTTGCTCTTCCACACGCTTTTGAGCTTTCTCAATCGCGCGGGTAACCATTGGGGAAACAATCGCTTCGCCCTCTTTCATACCAAGGCGCTGCATGATCATCGACAGACGGTCACTTGCAAAGATACGCATCAGATCATCTTCGAGGGAGAGGTAGAACTTGGTTCGACCGTTATCACCCTGACGACCCGAACGACCGCGGAGCTGATTATCGATACGGCGCGATTCGTGGCGCTCCGTGCCGATTACGTATAAACCACCAAGTTCCCGTACGCCTTCGCCCAAGACGATGTCGGTACCACGACCGGCCATGTTCGTCGAAATCGTCACGTTACCGCGCTGACCGGCGTTGGCGATGATGGTCGCTTCACGGCTGTGGTTTTTCGCGTTAAGGATTTCATGCGGTGTGCCGCGTTTTTTAAGAAGGCTGGAAAGAAGTTCTGACTTCTCAACCGAAACGGTACCGACGAGGACAGGCTGTCCTTCGCCTTGCGCGCGGGCGATCTCATCAGCGATGAGTTCAAACTTCTCACGAGCGGTACGATAAACTTCATCCTGCTCATCTTTACGAATCAGCACTCGGTTGGTCGGGATAACGACAACGTCGAGATTATAGATGCGTTTGAATTCAACCGCTTCGGTATCCGCGGTACCGGTCATGCCGGAGAGTTTGGAATAGAGGCGAAAGAAGTTCTGAAAGGTAATGGTCGCGAGAACTTGGGTTTCGTTCTCAACCGGCAAATGCTCTTTGGCTTCGAGTGCACCGTGAAGACCATCGCTGTAACGGCGACCTGGCATCAAACGACCCGTAAACTCATCGACGATCACAACCTTACGGTCGCGAACAACATAGTCGACGTCTTTTTTGAAGACGATGTGAGCTTTCAGAGCCTGTTGCACGTGATGCAAATACTCGATGTTTTGCGGCTCGTAGAGGTTATCGACGTTGAGACGTTTTTCGAGTTTCGAAATACCGTCTTCCGTGAGTGTGACCGATCGCGATTTTTCATCGGTGATGTAGTCACTATCTTTTTGAAGGCCTGGGATTGCTCCGTTCACCTTCACATAGATTTCTGCATTGGTCTCCGAAGGACCTGAGATGATCAGAGGGGTACGAGCTTCATCGATAAGGATGGAGTCGACCTCATCGACGATACAGAAATGATGCTCGCGTTGAACGAAGCGAGTCTTATCCGTCTTCATGTTATCGCGGAGATAATCGAAGCCGAACTCATTGTTCGTACCGTAAGTCACGTCCGAGAAATAAGCTTCGCGGCGCTGGGTATCGTTAAGTCCGTGAACGATGAGGCCTGTCGTGAGCCCCAAAAATCCGTAGAGCTTAGCCATCTGCTCCGAGTCACGAGTGGCGAGATAATCGTTGACCGTAACGACGTGAACGCCCTTACCAGTCAATGCATTGAGATAAACCGGAGCCGTCGCTGTGAGGGTTTTACCTTCACCAGTCTTCATCTCCGAGATGCGGCCATCGTTAAGCGAAAGGCCACCGATCAGCTGAACATCGAAGTGCCGCATGTTGAGCACTCGGCGAGCCGCTTCACGCGTGACAGCGAATGCTTCAGCGGTGATGGAAATGATGGTCTCACCCTTGGCGAGGCGATCCTTGAACTCTTGAGTTTTAGCCTGGAGAGCTTCGTCAGAGAGGGCTTGAAGAGAGGGTTCGAGAGAGTTAATGCGAGCGACGATTGCCGCGTAGCGTTTAATTTCCCGGTCGTTCTTGGTACCAAAAATTTTCCGCGCGAGATTCAACATATCGATAGTCCGCGTAAGCGTTAAAGATCCTGGATCCTGCCCATATCTGCAGCTACGCAGTATTGCCAGGTTAGGTCGTTTAGTATATCGACAAATGCATGTGGGGGGAATGTTTTTCCCGAGAAGAAGAGGGGGAGCGGGTCAATAATTAAGCAGCCTGAGCGCTTAACGCGTCAGGCTTGTAGTTGCTATTGAATACTGAGGATAAAGCGGCTGGGATCGACGTTTGCTCCGTTCAGCATTACTTCATAATGCAGGTGAGGACCGGTCGTACGACCAGTCATTCCAACGGTACCGATCTGCTCGCCGCGGACCACCTTCTGCCCCGGTTCGACCAGATTTTCTGCATTGTGACCAAAGCGGGAAATCACACCGTAACCGTGAGCGATCATGATGAAATTGCCGAAACCATCTTTTTTACCGGCATAGATCACGACGCCGTCGGCCGGCGCATAGAATGGGCTACCTATGGGAGCCGCGATATCGAGGCCCATGTGCACGTCACGTTCTTTGGTAAAAGGCGATTCACGAGCACCAAAACCTGAAGTCACCCAACCTTCAACGGGAGAAATCGAAGGCACTGAGGCCAGAAGAGATTTCTGCTGGCTCAGAGTCGAAAGGAGTTTTTGCAGGCGGAGTGCATTTTGATTGGCGTTGTTGCCAAGCTGTTTCATGTTCTCAAAAACAGTCCGGAACATAAGGCGATCGAGATCGATGCCAACGGGAATATGCTGCTGGTCTTCCATCGCAACCATTTCCTTCTTCGCGTGGCTGTATTCCTGCGGAGAAAGCGGTCCAATACCAGTGTGAACGCTGAAGCGTTTGACCTTGATTTGAGTCAATTCGCCGAGTTTTTCACTGTATTCCTGAACGCGTTTCAGACTTCTCTTCACTTCCTCGAGATTCGAGAGAAGGAGATTCGCTTCGCCGCGAAGGCCTTGATTTTCAGTGGCAATGGTTTGGTAGCTGCTTCTGAGGGTGCGGAGCTGAAGATAGTCGTAGACGAGATAACCAAGCATGATCGAGGCGACAGCTGTTCCACCGATAAAACCACGAACGACCCACTTCGAAATCTTGATTTGTTTCGACTGGCGCGCATTCTCCGGGATTAAAACTATCGTTAACTTTTGCATGGACCGGGTGCTCCTCGAGGCATCTGCGAAACACCCCTAGGGAGCTTTCACTTCAATGATGACTACCGTGATGTTGTCTTCGCCTCCGCGTTCGTTGGCGAGATCGAGAAGTTCACGGACGGCGCCGAGACCCTTATCGCTGGTCACCTTCGAGATTTCACCGTCGCCGATCTTACCGTGCAGGCCGTCGCTGCAAAGAAGGAGATAATCTCCGACTTCGAGTTTGGTGCAAAGTGTATCGACGTCTTCCTCTTCCTGATAGCCCACGCTACGCGTGATGACGTTCTTCAGGTGATGGACTTCGGCTTCTTCCGGAGTGAGAATGCCCGCTCTGACTTGTTCGTTAACGAGAGAATGATCAAAACTCAGTTGATAGATCAAACCCTTACGAACAAGATAGAAACGACTGTCGCCCACGTGAGCGCAGTACGCATGCTCGTCTACTATTTTAACAACAGTTGCCGTCGTTCCCATACCCCTCAGGGATGGATCCTCAAGCGAATGCTCATAGATTTTGGCCGAAGCGTGATTGATTGAGTTCGCTAATCCATTGAGAAGAACTGGATCAGGATGACTCTTTGGGGAAGTTTCCAAGAGGGCAAGAAATTTGGTGTTCACTTCCGAATAAACCTGTTCGATGCAGATACGGCTGGCGATCTCTCCGCCTGCGTGTCCGCCCATTCCGTCTGCGACAATGAACAACCCGAGCTCATTGTCAACGAGCATAGAATCTTGATTAGTGGCGCGCACGCGGCCAATATCAGTGAGTCCTATGGCGTGGACCTTTAAAAGCATGGGGCTCCTCTAGCGTTAAATGCAGAAACGTCTAAGGTCAGGTTTCGGTATGAATTCGCAGAAGTTGAGGACCTGGGTAAATTTTCATTAAGAAAATCGCGGACTGAGGACTTGGGAAGGAAACAAAGGGCGTAAAAAAGCCCTCGGATTACTAGCGTCTAGCAAGCGAGGGCCTTATTCGAATTACTTCAGCTTTTGAATGACAGCCTGAGTAAATTCTTTGGTGCCGAGCGTGCCGCCCAAATCTTTGGTTCGCTCGTTGGCATTGGCGAGTGTTGCGCTGATCGCATTACGCACGCGGTTACCAACCTCAAGTTCACCCATATAGTCGAGCATCGAAGCCGAGCTCAAAAGCAGAGCCGTCGGGTTCGCGAGGTTTTTGCCCTGAATGTCTGGAGCTGATCCGTGGACCGCTTCAAACATCGCACAGCGTTCCCCGATGTTAGCGCCTGAAGCGATACCGAGACCACCGATCAAACCCGCGCCGATATCAGAAAGAATATCGCCGTAGAGGTTTTCCGTCACGATGATGTCGAATTGCTGAGGCTTCGTAACGAGCTGCATACCGCAGTTATCAACGATCATATCATCGATACCGATCGAAGGGTAATCAGCGGCCACTTTGCGAATGGAATCGAGGAAGAGACCATCGGTATATTTCATGATGTTGGCTTTATGAACAACAGTCACCTTCTTGCGACCAAGCTTGATAGCGAGTTCGAAAGCATGGCGGCCGATGCGCTCAGAAGCTTCAGCAGTAATCAGTTTGATACCCTGGGCAACACCCGGGGAAATCATGTACTCGATGCCTTTGTAAAGATCTTCCGAGTTTTCGCGAACGATGATGAGGTCGATCCCTTCAAAGAAAGACGGAAGACCTTTGAAGTTTTTGATCGGACGAACACTTGCGTAGAGATCAAAGAGCTGACGCATTTGAACGTTGATCGAACGGTGGCCGCCGCCGACTGGAGTTGTGGTCGGGCCTTTGAGGCCAACGCCGTTCCGGTTGAGACTGTCGATGAAAGTTTGAGGCATTAGGGTGCCGGTGCGCTCATAAGCGTTGAGACCGCAATCGGCTTCTTCCCAAACCACGGGAGCATTCGCCGCTTTGAAGACGGCTTTAACGCTTTCGGTGATCTCGGGACCAATCCCATCACCGGGAACTAGGGTTACTGTTTTCATATTAGATCCTCTTGGGGCGGAGAGCTTTGCTGTAAGCCGTCCGACGGGTATACGGTGTTATGTTCAGGCAGAGTGTATGTGTCAAATATTCCTGGTAACAGTGAGACTTTGACTTAGGCCAATCCGCGAGGGATTTTTTATGGACCTAAACCCCCAGGGTCTTCAAGACATATTTTTGAGCCATTAAAATTGTCAAATTCGCGAGCGCGTTATGAAGCTCACCTTTTTGAATCATGCTATCGATTCGGGCGATAGGCACAGTAAGGACTTCGATCTCTTCTGTCGCGTCAGGAAAGTGAAGTCTATCCTTGGCAAGCTCACAGTCAAGGGCCAGAAACATGTAGAGTTTATTGTTCATTATCGCAGGATTAGGGTTGACCTCACCCACGTAGTGAAGAGAGCCTGCAACATAGCCCGTTTCCTCTTCAAGCTCCCGGAGTGCAGCCACAGTGGGCTCTTCATTCAGGTCGATTCCCCCGCCTGGAATCTCGGTAGTCTCGGCCATCATGCCAGCGCGAGGCTGGCGAATGAGAATCACTTTTTGATCTTTGGTGATGGCGTAGATGTTCACCCAGGAGATCGCCGCAATGCGGTAATAAGGGTGTCCAAGAGGTTTTCCCGTCGAGACCCTATCGATATGCAGTTCTTCAACGGCAAAGGGTCTCGATTCGAGAAGAGTCTTTTTATTTGCGAGTCGCCAATCCATGACTAGTCTCACCGATGATCGTCACTTTGGAGATGACGACTGGTTTTTTAATAAAGCGTTCGGAAAGTGTACGGCGAACCGTAAGTCGCGAGCGCTCGTTAAAGGCATCAAAGGAGAAGTCGTTGCTGGCGCGAAGGTTGCGGACGAGTCCGCGCAATTCGCTAAGCATGCGATTTTTGATTTGATCTGCATCGTCATCACTATCGAAAGGCAGACCCACAAAATCAATCTCTATCTCAAGATTATCCTGCTGAATGTATCCAGTGACAATAGCTAGACCGGAATCACCGATTTTGTGGCGTTCGCGCATCGTTTCATAGGTCATCGGACGACGACTCCAGGAATCGATGAAGAGAAGATTGAGATCGTGCTGAGCGACGATCTCCACTCCGTCTTGATTCATAGCAGTAATCTGACCGTTCATCACTTCAATGGTCGGCTTCACGCTGAGGTTGGCGTTCGCGTCGAGCTGCATAAAAGTACCGTGAACCGGGATGGTGTAACGGGCATTAACCGCTTCCATCAGCGATCTCAAATCTTCCGAGTAAGCGTGACCACTCACGTGGATACCGGGATGCTCTTTCGCGGTGATGGTTTTGATGCCTTTCCAGGCACACATACTCATCAGCTTGGCCAAAGGCTTTTCATTGCCGGGGATAACACGTGACGAGAAGATGACCTGATCGCCTTCTTTAGCCGTCATGAAAGCGACTTCATCGTGAACGATGCGCTTCAAGCCGGATTTGTATTCGCCCTGACAGCCCGAGCACAAAATGATGAGGTCTTTGCGATCCACTCGTTTGCTGCCATCTTCATCAACAAGACACGAGGCTTCTTCGCCCAGCATTTTAAGGCGCTGAGCGATTTCCATACTTCTGCGCATGCCAGCACCGAAGACGAGAACTTTCTTTTTCAATTCGCAGGCGATGAGTAAAACGGTCTGCAGTCGCCAGAGATTTGATGAGAAAGTCGTGACGAAAGTTGCACCTTCGGCCTGAGCAATGACTTCAGTCAGTGCAGGGCGAACGATGTTTTCCGTCGGACAATGACCTTGAGCACTCGCATTGGTACTGTCAGAGACGATCGCCAGAACTGGTTTTTTAATGCAGAGTTCTTTGAGCGCTTCGAGATTCAAGCTTGCTTCATAGGGTGTAAAGCCGTTGAGCTTAAAGTCGCCGGTATGGAACACGCGTTGATCGCCGCCTTCGAGCAGAAGACTGCAGCAGAAGGGAATCGAATGAGGCACATGCACCCAATGCACATTCAT
>SEDW01000707.1 GCA_004193325.1 Pseudomonadota bacterium
TCAACTCCAGCTTGGCAGGAGACCCTTAAGAAAATCATTCCATCTTACGGCCAAAAGCTCGATAACAACCCCAGCCTTCAAAACCGCGTACGTAAAGAAAGTTGCGAAGCTTTGCAGCTGACTTATCACACTGTCGCGGAATAAAAGATGGGAATCGCCCGCAATCAGACTAAGGAAATATCATGCTGCGAAAGACATTCATAAGAAAGCCGTGGACCCTGGTCCTTGCCTTCGCCGTGGTTCTAAGTTCGTGTTCAGGGAGCGCGCCTGAAGCCAATAAAACCGTCGATGTTGTGCTTATCGGCGGCGGAATCATGAGCGGCACGCTCGGAACATTCATCAAAGAACTCGGTCCGACAACCTCGATCGAGATCTATGAGCGCCTTGCTGAAGTCGGTGAGGAAAGTTCGCAGGTCTTAAATAATGCTGGGACAGGCCACTCGGCTTTCTGTGAATTGAACTACACTCCAGAGGCTGCTGACGGAACGATCGACACGCACAAAGCGGTCGACATTAATGAAATGTTTGAGATCTCGAAGCAGTTCTGGGCTTATCAGGTGACTCAGGGCTTCATTAAAGATCCTAAGACCTTCATCAATAATGTGCCGCATATGAGTCTGGTCTGGGGCGATAAAAACGTCACGTACTTGAAGAAGCGCTACGAAGCGCTGCAAAAACATACGCTCTTTCAAGGGATGGAATATTCCGAAGACAAGGAGAAGCTGAAGAGCTGGATTCCTCTTATGATGGAAGGCCGCGACCCCAATCAGAAGGTAGCAGCAACCCACATGGATATGGGGACAGACGTAAACTTCGGGAGTTTGACCAAACAACTCTTCGCGAACCTGACGACCAAAGAAGGCGTCAAGCTTAACCTTAAACATGAAGTCCAAGACCTCAAGAAGAACGACGATGGAACCTGGACTGTCGTGGTCAAGGATCTGAACAGTGGTGACAAGACAGCCGTGAAGACAAAGTTCGTCTTCGTCGGTGCTGGCGGCGGTGCATTGAAGCTTCTGCAGAAGTCCGGCATTCCCGAAGCCAATGGCTTTGGTGGTTTCCCAGTAGGCGGCCTCTGGCTCGTTACCTACAACCAAGCCCTGGTTGCTCAGCATCAGGCAAAAGTTTACGGCCTCGCGTCGGTAGGCTCGCCTCCAATGTCCGTGCCCCATCTTGATACCCGAGTCATCGGTGATAAGAAGGCGCTGCTCTACGGGCCATTTGCGACCTTCTCAACCAAGTTCCTCAAGCACGGATCCTGGTGGGATCTCCCGGGCTCGCTTGATATGCACAACCTCATGCCGATGATCTACACTGGCCTCCATAACCTTCCGCTCGTGCAGTACCTCATCGGTCAGCTCATGTTGAGCGAAGATGAAAGACTCGCGGCCTTGAAGGAGTACTTCCCGAACGCCAAGCTTGAAGACTGGAAACTTGAAGTTGCTGGTCAACGAGTGCAGATCGTGAAGAAGGATGAGAAGGAAGGCGGCGTGCTCCAGTTCGGTACCGAGCTCGTCACATCTAACGATGGGACGATTGCGGCTCTGCTAGGCGCTTCGCCAGGAGCTTCTTCAGCGGCTCCGATTATTCTGAAAGTCTTGGAAAAGTCCTTCGCTAAAGAACTTCAGAATCCGGAATGGCAAGCGAAGATGAAAGCGATCATCCCATCGTACGGAACAACTCTCGACAATAATGTCGAAGTGCAAAACCAAGTGCGTGAGGCTAGCCATAAGGCTTTGCAACTCAAATACTTTGCCGTCGATGGACAAGGCAACGCGACTATCAAATAACCTACCAGGCGAAAGCTGACTTCGCGCCAGCTTTCGCCCTGACTTCCTACCCAGACTCCTGCCCTTATCTATATGATACCACTTAGTAAAACTCAGTTATTTTATTAACACTCAAGTTTCATCTCCCGACTCCGAATTCATAGGATAGGAGACCACTAGATGAAACAGGTCATGAGCCAGCGTTATTCCCCTTTGAGTAGGATCCCTGAGATTCTTACTCTAGGGATAATTGTGTCGATGCTCATCGGCTGTGGGGAAATGAATGTCTTCCTCGCTGTCCAAAAGAATCCTGCAAAGATCACGAACGTCGAACTCGACAATGATGGACACTTCGAAATCAGTCTGAAAAAAGACGCTCGCCTTGAAGGGGCTGAGATCGAATTCTATGTGCAAAAACAAACGACTCTGCCAGCTGCCACACTTAGCCTTGCGTCATCACTTGATGGGGTCAGTGGGATGGCGTTTGAAGCAACGCAAATCGAGTCTGCGCTGGCTCCATCAAAATCGATGACAG
>SEDW01000708.1 GCA_004193325.1 Pseudomonadota bacterium
TCAACTCCAGCTTGGCAGGAGACCCTTAAGAAAATCATTCCATCTTACGGCCAAAAGCTCGATAACAACCCCAGCCTTCAAAACCGCGTACGTAAAGAAAGTTGCGAAGCTTTGCAGCTCACCTATCACAGCGTCGCGGAATAGAAGATGTGATTCGATACACTTAGACTAAGGAAATAACATGCTGCGAAAGACATTCATCAGAAAGCCCAGGACCCTGGTCCTTGCCTTCGCCTTGGTTCTAAGTTCGTGCTCAGGCAGCGCGCCTGAAGCCAACAAAACCGTCGATGTCGTACTCATCGGCGGCGGAATCATGAGCGGGACGCTCGGAACATTCATCAAAGAACTTGGCCCGACGACCTCGATCGAGATCTATGAGCGTCTTGCTGAAGTCGGCGAGGAAAGTTCGCAGGTCTTGAATAATGCCGGGACAGGCCACTCGGCTTTCTGTGAATTGAACTACACTCCAGAGGCTGCTGACGGAACGATCGACACGCACAAAGCGGTCGACATCAATGAGATGTTTGAGATCTCGAAGCAGTTCTGGGCTTATCAGGTGACTCAGGGCTTCATCAAAGATCCTAAGACCTTCATCAATAACGTGCCGCATATGAGTCTAGTCTGGGGCGATAAAAACGTTTCGTATTTGAAGAAACGTTACGAAGCGCTGCAGAAACACACTCTCTTTCAAGGAATGGAATATTCCGAAGACCGCGAGAAGCTGAAGAGCTGGATTCCGATCATGATGGAAGGCCGCGACCCGAATCAGAAGGTTGCAGCCACTCACATGGATATGGGGACAGACGTAAACTTCGGGAGTTTGACCAAACAACTCTTCGCGAACCTCACCACTAAAGAAGGCGTCAAGCTCAACCTCAAACATGAAGTCCAAGACCTCAAGAAAAACGACGATGGAACCTGGACTGTCGTGGTCAAGGATCTGAACAGTGGTGACAAGACAGCCGTGAAGACAAAGTTCGTCTTCGTCGGTGCTGGCGGTGGTGCCTTGAAGCTTCTGCAGAAATCTGGCATTCCCGAAGCCAATGGCTTTGGTGGATTCCCGGTAGGCGGCCTCTGGCTTGTTACCTACAATAAAGCGCTGGTTGCTCAGCATCAGGCAAAAGTCTACGGCCTCGCGTCGGTAGGCTCGCCTCCAATGTCCGTGCCTCATCTTGATACTCGAGTCATCGGTGATAAGAAGGCGCTGCTCTACGGGCCATTTGCGACCTTCTCAACCAAGTTCCTAAAGCACGGATCCTGGTGGGATCTCCCGGGCTCGCTTGATATGCACAACCTCATGCCGATGATCTACACCGGCCTCCATAACCTTCCGCTTGTGCAGTACCTCATCGGTCAGCTCATGTTGAACGAAGACGAAAGACTCGCGGCCTTGAAGGAATACTTCCCGAATGCCAAGCTTGAAGACTGGAAACTCGAAGTTGCTGGTCAACGCGTGCAGATCGTGAAGAAGGATGAGAAAGAAGGCGGCATCCTCCAGTTCGGTACCGAGCTCGTCACATCCGGCGATGGAACAATTGCTGCTCTGCTAGGCGCTTCGCCAGGCGCTTCGTCAGCGGCTCCGATTATTCTGAAAGTCCTGGAGAAGTCTTTTGCGAAAGAACTCCAGAACCCAGAATGGCAAGCGAAGATGAAAGCGATCATCCCATCCTACGGCACAACTCTCGACAATAATGTCGAAGTGCAAAACCAAGTACGTGAAGCCAGCCATAAGGCTTTGCAACTCAAATACTTTGCCGTTGATGGTCAAGGCAACGCGACAATCAAATAATGTACCAGGCGAAAGCTGACTTCGCGCCAGCTTTCGCCCTGACTTCCCACCAGTCATCCTACTCTCATCTATCCGATACCTCTCAGCAAAACCCAGTTATTTTAATAACACTCAAGTTTCATCTACAGGCTCCGAATTCATAGGATAGGAGACCATTAGATGAAACAGGTCATGAGCCATCGTTATTCCCCTTTGAGTAGGATCCCTGAGATTCTTACTCTAGGGATAATTGTGTCGATGCTCATCGGCTGTGGGGAAATGAATGTCTTCCTCGCGGTCCAGAAGAATCCTGCGAAGATCACGAACGTCGAACTCGATAACGATGGACACTTCGAAATCAGTCTGAAAAAAGACGCTCGCCTTGAAGGGGCTGAGATCGAATTCTATGTGCAAACACAAACGACTCTGCCAGCTGCCACACTTAGCCTTGCGTCATCACTTGATGGGGTCAGTGGGATGGCGTTTGAAGCAACGCAAATCGAGTCTGCGCTGGCTCCATCAAAATCGATGACAG
>SEDW01000709.1 GCA_004193325.1 Pseudomonadota bacterium
CAGCTCGTTAAAACTTTCCGTCACGAGGGCAAACTCCTCCTCTTCACATTCAAAGACTGCCGCGTGACCAAAGGCGACAAGGTCTACTTCGACCCAAGCTGGGGCGAGTTTGATATGTTGGTCGGTGATGAAGTGCCGTCAGTCTACGGTGGGCCTGCCGATCGCGAGAGCTTTGGTGAGCATGAGATCTCGGATCCAGAAACGACACCTGCGCGTGAATCGCCTTATTCTCATTTTGAAGTTGAGAATTTCGAGCGCTATCAAAAACTTCGTGATCTCCGTTCGGCCTTCGGCAAGAAACCTGGTGATCAGGAGAGCATCAAGGCGCTGGAAGCGATGGGCCATGAGGTCTATTCAAAGGCGAAGGACGAGTGGCTGCTTATGCTCGAGATCTATGAGCTAGGGCGTGAGCAAAAGGCTGAGGGCGCTTGGATGAAGCAGCTCAAAGATGAGCTGGATCTGAAGAAGGCCACTGCGAAGAATGGCGATGTTTCGGAGTTGGTGGCTGAGGGGTTGCGGATTTTGCATTGAAGTCTTTTTTGAATGGTCCCACTCAGGAGATAATGTATGGCTTCGGTAGTGGGACATTCTATATTTGCAACGATGCTCAGTTACTGTGGTAATCGCGGCCGGCCGAGCTGGCTCTTTCTTAGACTTGCTATCTATTCCGCTCTAATCCCAGATCTCGATGTCCTCGGTTTTAAATTTGGAATCCCCTATGACAGCATCTTCGGTCACAGGGGATTTTCTCATTCGATTCTTTTCGCGATTATTATCGGGCTGACTTCAGCAGCAATATTCAAACGATTCGATAAAGAGAAGCGCATCAGCTTTAAATGGGCGGCGTTGCTTTTCACAGTCTCCGCGGTCTCGCACACCGTGCTCGATGCCATGACCAATGGTGGCCACGGGGTGGCGTTCTTTTCACCGTTCTCCAACGCTCGCTTCTTCCTCCCTTGGAGGCCAATTGAAGTCTCACCGATTGCTGCAGCCTTCTTCAGTGAGCGTGGATTGGAGGTCGTTAAAAACGAAGCACTGTGGATTGGTCTTCCTTGCCTTGTTCTCGTTCTAATATTCTTTCTGGTTTTTCAAAGAAGAAAAAAGAGAATTTAGCTTTGATGAATCTAGAACGATATGGGTGCCATCCTTATTCAGTGCTGTGGAATTTTATGGCTTAAAATCAAAACTGATCAAAAAAAAACGAGGCCCAAGGAGCAACCTCCCCGCCTCGTTCTCAACACAATATTCTCGATAATCATCAGATAAAAAACACATCTCACTCCACCGAAAGCTTCGGCAAAATCCCAGCCCCAAAAAACCAACCCGCCCGCATGATCGACATCGGACTCAGACCCATACTCGCGTAAACCACTTTACCCGACTCATCGATATGATAAACCTGCGGAGTGCCGCTCACTTCAAGCGAAGCCGTCGACGCCGCTGGCTGATCCACATACACTTTAAAAGCGTAGTCCCGCCGTCGCGCTTCATCGTAGACAAGCTTTGGCTCCTCACCAAGACTCACCGCAATCACCGAATCCGCAGGGATATCCTTATCGGCAATCGCCCGATTAAAGCGGTCCAGCTCGAGCTCACAAGGTTTGCACCAAGTCGCCCAGAAGACCACGATCTGCTTTTGCGGCAAGGGCAAAGTCACCTTTGCCCCCGTCTCGTCACTCACCTGAAAGGGAGCGACGACTTTGCCTTCCACTTTATAATTCGAAATCCATGTTGGAATCCTCTGCGCGAGCAGAAAGATCATGAGGATCCAGAGGGCATATCCAAAGAGTTTTTTAGGCTGCAACTTTTCTTTAAGTTCAGGACGCATACCAAACCCCTCGTTATTCAATAACACCAGATCCAATACAGGTCTCGCCATCATAGATCACCGCGTACTGCCCAGGGGCGATACCGCCGTCCGGATCTGCGAGGTGGATCTGCATGCGATCATCCGAAAGATCTTCGAGACGACAGGCGGTCGTGCGAACACCATGACGAATCTTAACATGAAAGTCGCGGCCGAAATTCTCAGGCTTGTCGAGCCAATGCATCTTGCCAACGACAAAGTTCAGCTGCGGACGATCGAGACGACTCTCATTACAAGAAACATAGACGATGTTCTTCGCGGCATCCTTTTGCACGACAAACCATGGTCCACCCGAAAGGCCAAGACCTTTGCGTTGGCCGATGGTGTGGAACCAAAAGCCTTTGTGTTTGCCAAGCACCTTATCCGAATCGATATCGACGATCGAACCGTCGCGTTCTCCAAGATGAGCTTTCACAAATTCCGAGAACTTCA
>SEDW01000064.1 GCA_004193325.1 Pseudomonadota bacterium
GCTCAATCAGGCTCTTTACGACAGCTTGAAGGGTAAGCTTTGTATGACCTTCTTCGCCTGTATCATCGACACGAAGAACAACACGATGGCTTACAGTAATGGCGGTCACCCCTTTCCCTTGATCATTCCTCAGAATCCTGAGGACCTTCGCCTGAAGAGCGGCAAACGCAAAGCGAAGCCCTATATCGTTCTGAACGACATCAAAAAGAACGGTGCTCCACTCGGTTTTGATCCAAATTCCGTTTATCAAAACAGCGATCAGGTGTTTATGCCTGGTGACCGCATGGTTATGTACACCGATGGTATCGTCGAATGTTTCAACCCTGAGCAAAAGCAATGGGGCATGAGAAATCTCGAAAAATCCGTACAAAAGAATATGACCCTAAGTCCCATTATGTTCCGCGACAAGATCATGTCGGACATGGAGGAGTTCCGTAACAACACGCCTCTTCCAGACGATGCGACGCTCGTCGTGATCTCTTCTGATTTTGAGGTGGCTGCATGAAAAAGCTTCTTTCAAAAATTCTGGCGATTGCCGCATTGAGCCTGAGTTCAGGCCATGCCTTGGCTCAAGACACTGACGCCGAAGAAGCAACTGAGGAAAAGACCGAAGTTAAGGAAGAGCCTAAAGCAGAGGTTAAATCTGCTGATTATGGCGCTATCCTGAGTAGCTGGGAGAAAAGTGCTGGCAAAATCACGACGAGCACACCTCGTCGCTGGCTCTTCTTGCAAGAGCAGGGCGGTGCCTATGGTGCGCCTTCACCATTGGCTGTGGAACGCACGACCTTTGATGCTCTCGGCTGGCTTGAACTTGCAGATCCGGAAGCGATCCGACTCTTTATCCAAATGAATCCGACCCAGAAAAAAGCGGAACTTAAGCCGGAAGACCTGGCCGCGCGCCTTAAGCGTTACGCGGAATTAAGCCAGGCCGATGGAATCGTGATGAAGACCAATGCCACACCTTCGGTATGGGGCCTTTACCTCCGCGGCAAAGGCTTTGACGCTCCGGCACTTGTCTTTGACAAAGGACCAGAGTCGCTTCGTCAGGATCTTCCTGCGCGCTGGTTGGTTCAACAGTTTGGTTATGATGCGCTGGTGGTTGGGGCGGCTGAGGATTATCTGATTCTGGCCAAGCTCAAAACCCTGAAACGTGGTGCACAGGGCCTTATTCTTAAAAAATCTTCGGCTTCGATCGTGGCCGACGGGGAGAAGGACATTGGTGCCCTCTTGCGCGTCGTCTTCGAAACAGACGACTACGTTCTCGCGAAAGTATCATTGGCTAAGTCCGGTCGTCCCAAGGTGCCGATGGGCAGCAAAGTCCTCTTCGACCAGCCTTAAGCCGGTATCACGACTTTCTTTTTGACCCGCGCAATCAAGTCAAGGGAGTGGAATGGCTTCACAATGAAGTCATCGACTCCAAGACTCACCGCCTGTTTCACGAAGTCGGCTTGACCTTTGGCTGTCACGAGCAAAACCGGTATGCTCTTCGTGCTCGGATTCGCTCTCAACTTCTCCAAAACTTCCATACCACTCATTCGCGGCATCAGCATATCGAGCAGGATTGCGTCCGGTTTCTGTAGGTTGACGAAGCGCAGGCATTCCTCGCCGCTCTCCACGGAATGGGTCAGAAATCCCGCTTTTTCCAGTAGTTTGCTGGCCATCGTTCTAGCCATTGCTTCATCGTCAACGACCAAAATCATGGGCTTGTGTGCCGTCATGGCTCACTCCTTATCTAGTACTCTTAAAAAGTGTATACTGACATGCATATTTGCGATAGCTAGTAAGCATGAAATCAAGTTGATAAGCCCTTAGTAAACGGCGCTTCCTCGTATTAAAATACATTTATGACGCGATTGAGCGGTTGGCATTTCCTGCCTAAAAAGGTTTCATAACTCAGGGCCCCGAGAGCCTCATTTCCAACGGAGCCAAAGACATGTCTCTACTCGACTGGGATCAGTTTTTGGAACGGGTCGAGAGAAATGAGGGTCTTGCCTTTGAGCTGGCTGAGGATTTGCTTTTGAGCATAGATGGTCGGGTGAACAAGCTGAGCGATGCCTTCGCCTCCATGCTTCCCAAACCCATCGAACAGGCCGCCCATGCTCTCAGAGGCCTGGTATCGCCCTATGGTGGCCGGGAGCTTCTCGCCGAGCTTAAAACGATCGAGGAGAGTGCCCGAAGCGGTGCAATTCTTCATCAGTCTCTTCCTTTAGAAATCAGTCGCATGGTGAACGGGCTCAAAACAGAATTGAATGTTAAGCTCGAGGAATCCAGGGGCCAGAGTCCAAGGGACATCCCCGGCGCGCAGAGACTCTGACGCTTCAGTCTTATGAATCTTGAGAATCAAACAGCAATTGGGGGTACGCTCCTTGTCATTTCAACAAACAGAAGTTCTGCTGAGTGAAACCACGAGAGAGCGACGAAAACCGGTGATTCTGATTCTCGACGATGTCGTTGAGAACGTGAAAGTACTGGGCTCAATCCTCGGTCGGGATAAATATTCTCTCCTGCTTGCGAGCAGCGGGGAGCAGGCCATCCAAATGGCGCTTAGCAATCTGCCAGACGTCCTTTTGCTCGATGTTATGGTGCCTGATATCGATGGCATAAGCGTCTGCCGCTACCTCAAGGCGATCGAACGTTTTGCCCATGTGCCGATTATCTTTTTGACGGCTAATGCCGATCCAAAGGACATTTCTCTTGCGTATGACGCAGGGGGCGCAGATTATGTGTTAAAGCCGTTTCACGCCAGAGAACTGCGGGTAAGAGTCGAAACTCACCTGGAGATCAAACTCATGCGCGATCGACTTTCCAGAGCTGAGGAGCTCTTGGTCCGTTCCTACAACCATGCCCGTAGTGGTTGGAACGATTCCCCTTCAACGATCCCTTTTATAATGGAGCTGGAAGGCTTTCTTAAGGGTTCCCCCAAAGCGAGTGAACTAGAGAGCTAGAATGTCGATCAAGGGTATTTTCCGTTCCGTATTTGGAACCATTCTCATATCGCTCGTTTTGCTCGCCTTCCTGGCAGTAAGTCTGGCTCATCGTCAGGAAGAATTGAACTCCACCCAAATCAGGCGGGTGGAAGCCTTGCGTCTCGTTCAGGAGATGCGCGATTCCCGCGACTACCTCATGCAGTTTGCCCGTGGCTACGTCCTCTCCGGTAATGACCGCTACTTTGAACTCTATGAATCTCTCGCTGGCATTTGGGACGGGAAAAGACCGCGTCCTGTTTATCTGGACGAAACCTACTGGGATGTCCTCGCAGATGGGGGTCACACCCGCGTGCGTCTAAGGCCCGCTGTATCCTTTGCCGCCCTCGTCGAGGATGCTGGATTCAGTCGCGAGGAGCAGGGCCGCATCAATGAAATTCTTCGTCTGTCCCTGGAAATGACCCAGCTCGAAGCAGTTGCTTTCCGTGACTATGCCCGCTCCAAAGATCCAACGGCTCTTCCAAAAAATCAAACGGTCGATCGATCCATCGCGTATCTCACCGGTGATCGTTACAACCAGATTCGTCTCAATCTCAAACAAAATTATGCGAGAATCTTCTCAGCGATCAATGATCGTGCCAATGCTGAAATCAATGCCATCAGCACTCGCAACTGGTATTTGCTCTATGGAATTCTTGCTATCATGTTAGCCCTGGCCATCGTTGTGGTCGGCGCCTATCGCATGATTCTCGCCCGCGTGATTGTGCCGATCGATTATTTGAAAGATCAGACCAATTCCCTTGAAAAAGACTTTGATCGTCTCGTGCAGGCAACGCGCTCGATTGCCTCCGGGGCGCTTGATGCCAAATTTAGTCCGAAGACCTTGCCCATCGATTTTCCAAATGAGGATGAGATTGGGCATCTGGTGCGCATTCACAACGGAATGTTGAACCACATGAAAGAGAGCGGCACCCTCATCGCAGACGTGGCCCTCGATCTGAGAAAATCCCACGAAGAAGCCGCATCGGCCGATCGCGCAAAATCGGAATTTCTTGCGAACATGACTCACGAGATTCGCACACCGATGAATGCGATCGTTGGTTTTTCCGAGCTGCTCGTTACGCGTGTGCAAGATCCGATTCTGCGCAATTACACCGAAGGCATTCGAGTCGGGAGCAAAAACCTTCTGCAGCTCATCAACGACATCCTCGATCTCTCGAAGATCGAGGCCGGCTACTTAGAGATCAAATCTGCTCCCTTTCAGCTGACCGCTCTTCAGCGGGAGCTTCTGCAGATGTTCTCCGAGGAGGCAAAGCAAAAAGGTGTCAACCTCAGCTTTTCCAAAGGACTCGAAGACATCCTGGTCCTGCTCGACGAATCACGGCTTCGCCAGGTCCTGATCAATCTCATCGGCAACGCCCTGAAATTCACTTCGCAGGGTTTTGTGCACGTGGAATTTAGAATCTGCCGCTCGAGCGATGCTGAGCGCGGGGATCTACTGATCCGGGTGCAGGATACCGGGATTGGTATTGCTCAAGGCGATTTTGAAAAGATCTTTCAGGCCTTCTCGCAAGCGGAAGGGCAGAGCAACAGGAAATATGCCGGCACGGGCCTTGGTTTGACCATCAGTCGACGACTCGTCGAGCTGATGGGTGGGCGAATCGATGTCGACAGCGTGAGGGGGCAAGGCAGCTGTTTCAGTCTCGCGTTCTCCAATCTTCTGCTCAAGAGCCACACACCTTTGCCGCTTGAGATCGCTGAGCCTAAGGAACGTGCGGTATTTTATCCTTCGACTATTGTGATTGGTGAGGATGTGGAGTCGAACCTTGAACTCCTCACGGCCTATCTCGAACCGCATCCTTTCAAAATCTATTCAGCCAGCGATGGGCAATCGGTCCTCGACCTGGTGCAAAGGCACAATCCTGATCTTTTGCTTCTCGATCTGCAGATGCCGGTAATTGATGGCAAGGAAGTGCTCAAAATTCTCAGAGAGGATCCCAACTACAGAGAGCTGTCGATCGTGGTCCTGACGGCGAGTTCTCCCTACGAAAATTCTTCAGGCTGGGAACAGTACTGCAGCGCGATCATCCGTAAGCCTTTGCGTGGCAGCGAGCTCTTTAGAGAACTCAGAAAATTCCTGAATTTTCACATGGAGAAAATTGATGACCGGGCCGAGCGCGAACGCGAAGCTTGGCCTCTCCTTGGCGACGAGAGTCAGCTTCAGCTACAGGCGCTGCTCGAGCAGTCCGAGGCCCAGCTTCACGGAGGAATGGATCTCGATCATATCGAAACCGTCTCGAGAAAAGTCTTTGAGATTGCCCAAAAAGAAACGCACGCTCCTTTGGAAACGTGCGCTGCGGGTCTGCTTGAGGCAATCGAGGATTTTAATATGCTCAGGATCAAAGTCATCTTCGATGAAATCAAGTTCCATACGAAGTTGATCAGTCTCTCCTAGGCTTTTCAATCGTCGTCATCGTCAAGATTTTCCATCCCTATGTCCGAATCATATTCATTTTGAAAAGTCAGATCCACTGTGCAGTCGCCCATGATGCGCGTCTGACAGGAGAGCCGAATCGTGCCGTCGGTCGGCAGAGTGAGACGCCCGAGGAGTTTCGACTCGTCGGCCTTCATGGGCGATAGATTCGCCGCTCCATCGATGACCCGTATCGCACAGGTTCCGCAGCGGCATGAGGCACAGGCGAAGCGTATCGAGACGCCGGCCTTTCGTGCACTCAGTAGAATCTTGGTCTTCTCGTCCACATCAGCCGAGAGCTTGTCCGGGCGAAACTCGATTCGTGGCATAGTCTCTTCTTTGTTTATACGGAGATTGCGAATTCTCGTAAGGTATCATTCAAAGAGGTTTTGAGATCGGTCGAAGCTTTGCGATTGCCGATAATGTAAGCACAAGCTGTGTGGATTACACCGCCCGGAACCTTTTTCTCCTTGGTCCCCGGCAAGACAACAGCACGGTCTGGAATAAAGCCTTTGGTCTCGACAAACTTACCGTCTCGAATATCGATGATCGGTGTCGATGCCGTGAGAGTGACGTTGGCAGCCAGGACCGCTTCGGCTCCGATTTGAACCCCTTCTACCACAATAGCACGAGATCCGATGAATGCGCCGTCTCCAACGATCACTGGCTTCGCATGAGCCGGTTCCAGAACGCCGCCAATGCCCACGCCACCCGAAAGGTGAACGTTGGCTCCGATTTGAGCACAGCTGCCTACCGTGGCCCAGGTGTCGACCATTGTGTTCTTGCCGACGAAGGCACCGATATTCACGTAGGAGGGCATGAGCACCACACCAGGCTCCATGAAGGAACCGTAGCGGGCCGTCGCCGGAGGCACGACGCGCACTTTGAGTTGTTCGTAGTTCGTTTTGAGAGGAATCTTATCGTAATAGTGGAAAGGCCCAACTTCGAAAGCCTTCATTTCCATCATGCGGAAGTAGTGGAGAATGCCTTGTTTGATCCAGGCGTGTGTAACCCAGTCATCGCCTTCGCGGGTGCAGACGCGCAGGGTGCCTTCATCGAGATGTTTAAGAAGTGCGTGAACGGCATCCGCATTTTCTTTGAGAACTTCGGCTTTGCCCTGGCCTAACGACTGTTCAATATGTTCGATGGTCGATTGCAGCTTTTTCAAATCCACGTCGTACTCCAGCAATAAGTTTTGCTCACAATATTCTTATATTTAAGGAGTGGAAACGAAAAAAACTGGGGAAATTTCTGGCGCTGCCTTTATCGATGTTTGGAATTTTCAACAGGCGGCCCTGTTGGCGAATTCCTACTCTGCAATCCCAGCTTTTTAAGGCGAAGAGTTTAGTCCTGTTTATCAGGCAATCGATTACGTTTATCGATTTCAAAAATTGCATTTTTAAAACGTCGTGGTGACGGTAGTTTTAAATATGTAAAAATGACATGAATACATATGACTTCACTGTATCCTCCAGTATCCTGTCACTTTTACCAAATTCTGCACAAAAAAAAGGCCTCTAAGAAGAGACAAAATAATTACTATTTGGCCGCAAAGCCCTGGACTTGGGCTTGTCTGCTGCGTGCTTGGGATGAATCAGATGATTTTTCTGTATTCAAGGGAATGGAAAAAAAGGAAGCTGGGGGAAAGGCAAACAATGAAGATCTTATGATGGCGCAGCAGACTTGCATAGTCCAGGCGGCTCCGAGGAGCTCACCTGTTGAGAATACTATTGCAAGTAGGAGGCCAAAGTTCGTTCCCTCAAAACTTTTTTGTTTAGGGGACGACGGGGAGCTTCACGCTGAAGGTCGAATCGGCGGCGATGCTCACAAAGTGATCGAGGTTTGTAGCCGGTGTATATAGGGTATCAACCGTATCGATCGCGACCGCTACCTTTTGTCCCTTCTCGATTTCAAACGCAGCCACGTTCAGGTCGAGGGTGATGACTTTGGACTCCGAGCTTGGGTCTTGTTCGCTCACTACGCTAAAGCTTTCGAGCTCACCTGTGCCACCCTTATCCACTCCATATAAATATACGACAAGTGTTACTGGTGTTTCATGCGGCATCAGCGTGAAGCTTACGCGCGTGGAGCCCCTGACCTTAATCGTCTCCCGCAGTTCCTGAGATTCGAGGACGGCAGCGTTCTCAAGTTTGATCTGAGAGATCTTTTTCTTCACGGGAACACTGATGTAGGTATCGAGTGCGTCACTGACGATGGGTGTGCCTGAGCTAGCGCCAGAGTCGATGCCGCCGCGAAAGCGAATCACAGGTTTGCCGCTATCTTCATCAGCCTGAAAGCTGTTGCGGGCGGTAAAGCGCAGCGCGTCGTAGGTTGGCGCCGGGTAACTGCTGAAGTACTTCGTGTCTTTCTTTGTCTTAAAGCTCAGACCCGTCTTGATCGGAATATTCTCATCGACGAGAAAGTGATCCATCCAGTCGTGAACTTCACCCCAAAGATCCGATGGCAAACCAATGATTCCAGGAATGGAGGCGCTGGCGTGAATGCCTTCATCCGTAATCATTCTTTTCGGACCTTCGATGCCATCGAAAAAAGGTTTGATCTGAAGCGGGGGAAAGAGAGCGTCGAGGTAACTGTTTTCCATGAACACTGGAGCTTTACGAGCATTGATGAGATCGAGGCTCGTTACAGGGGAACGGAGTGCAGCCCAGGCTCTGGTCGCCACGATATCGGTGCGCTGCTCCATGTTTTCAATTTGATCAAAGATATCCTGATCGAGATGACCCGTGAGTTTTCCACTCGCCACGAGAAAGCTAAGCCAGGTTCTTTGGATCGTATCATTTCTATAGAGAGAGGTTTCGAGATTGCCCCAGCCACTCATCGAGGCAGCGGTTTTAATTCGTGGCTCATGACCAAGTGCAAGAAGAGCCATCCCTCCGCCTAGCGAAACACCAGCCATTCCGATATTTGATACATCCACTCGTGTATTATCTTCGAGCCAGTCGACAACGGTGGAAAAATCCTGAATATCATTTGGACCGCCGACAGTTACAAAACCGTCCGAACCACCAAAGCCG
The DNA here is from genome assembly GCA_004193325.1 of Pseudomonadota bacterium. Classification (GTDB taxonomy): domain Bacteria; phylum Bdellovibrionota_B; class Oligoflexia; order Oligoflexales; family Oligoflexaceae; genus Oligoflexus. Next base: position 8,433 of record SEDW01000064.1, read on the forward strand.
CGCGAAGAATAGGAAAGGACGATGTAACCCTTTTGCGCGAAACGTCGCGCCTGAACTTCGTACTCGTATTCGCCTAGCGTCCAAGAGTTGGTGAAGATGATCGTCGGTCTACGACCGGGAAATGCCGAAACCTTCGGTTCATAAATACGTCCGTCGAGGAGGAGATTGTCATGCGTGCGGATCTTCACATTCGCAATGTTGTAGTTGTTGAAGAGGCCGCGTGGGTTGACAGTTGTTTCTTGAGCGAGAGTCGCTTGACTGGATGGGTTTAAAGCTGCATAAGTGGGTTTAATGCTTGGAATACAGAGCGATACGGCGAAAAAAAGCAAACGGAGTCGTTGCCTAGTCATATAGATCCCCTTCTATGACATAGCTTGTGGGCCGTGAACGAGCCGCAACTCTGTAAGGTAAATTTGGGCGAGTACCTACAAACTTCCGTATTTTCGCGCACGATTTAGATTACATTTATTTTGACTTACCTAGAGCCGTTTTGCAAATTCGAAAAAGTACATATGTACTCGATCTGCCACTACCTTCTATGATCTAGATGCCTTCGACGTTGAAATGAAAAGCTCATTGAGAATATTGACATCGCAAAAGTGGTCAAAAACTGAGGCATAGCTAGGATTTCAAGCTATTTTGATCTATAATTCCTCAGTACTTTTCATCAAAGGAAGAGTTATGAATTTGAAGATGATATCCGTTTCAAGCTTTGTGGCTCTTAGTCTGGCAGGCTCCGCGTTTGCTGCTGGCGATAACAATATGCAAGGCTTCCAGGCTGCTCGCCAACTCACGAGCGAAGCAATGGGCGCTAAGGCTGAGGGATTGAGCGGCAAAGTCGTCGAAGTTATCGATGTTGCAAACTATACTTACGTTCAGTTCGCAAGCGGCCCGGACAAGCTTTGGCTCGCTACTGCGAAAACCCCTGTTAAAAAGGGTGATGTCGTATCCTTTGCCGACGGGCAGTCGATGCACAAGTTTCACTCGAAGACGTTGAATCGCACCTTCGACGAAATCTATTTCGTCAACTCGATCGAAGTCAAACGCTGATCTCTTAGTTTCCACTCTCCAAGGCCGCTTCGTCATCGATAGCGGCCTTTTCTTTTAGAATTATCCTGGGAAACTCATGCGCATAATTCATGCCCTGCTGCCTCTAAGCCTTATGCTTTCCTTTTTAGTCTTCTCTTCTGAGTCTAAGGCTCAATCCCCAGATCCGAGCCTGGCCTGTGAGAGTTACACTTTTGAAAAGGTGAGCAAGGGCGTTCTTAAAGAAGAACTTGAGGAGATGAGTGGGCTCCTCGTCAGTCGTGAGGATGCCGATGTCCTTATTCACGTTCGTGATTCTGGGAACGATGCGACTCTCGTCTTTTCAAAGCGTGATGGAACCGTAATCGCTTCCTACCCTTTCGCTGATAAGGCTGCGGATCCTGAAGAATTGGATCGAGGCGAATGTCCCTGGGGCGGCTCCTGCATCTTTGTCTTTGATACGGGTGATAATTTTCGCTGGCGTACCAAGCGATCGATCTTTGTGGTGGAGGAAAGCTCTCTCAAGACAGGCAAACCCAGAGTGGAAAAAATTGACTTCACCTTTCCTAAAGATGAAAAACTCGACGTGGAAGCTGTGGTAGTCATCGATAAGACCTTTTATTTCTTTGCTAAAGAGCCTAAGCACAGCCGTGTCTTCTCTCTCGACTTCTCAGTGATGAAAGGCGGACCTAGCGAAGCAAAATATGTCACAGATCTGCCTTACACCATGATCACAGGGGCGGCAGCCACCGATGACGGCAGTCGCATTATCTTGTTGAGTTGGCAGGGAGTGGTCGAGCTTTCCCGAGAAGCTCCTGGTATCAAAGCGAAGGATAGCTGGTACCCATATCGCCGCCGCTTTAAAATCAAAGGACTGGCTCAGCAGGAAGCCATCACCTACGACCGCGATCAGCGATCGTTCCTTTATTCCTCTGAGAAGAAAATGTTTTCCAATCAGGAGTGGGGAATCATGCACGCGC
>SEDW01000710.1 GCA_004193325.1 Pseudomonadota bacterium
AGAGAAGGCTTAAACTTCGATTCCGAGCCACACCACGATTTCTTTTTGATGCCTACCTTAGCAAATGTCTTGCCATCGATTTTGACCTCTTCAGCCTCATACCAATCATACTGAGGACCTGCGTAGGAAAAGTTACAAAGGCCACCTTTTGGATCGGCATAGCGAATTGTGTCCCAGTCTTTCGTTTTAATTTCGACGTCAATAACTTTGTTCTCGGCATAAAAATTCTTGAGCAGACTGCCCTTGCTTGAACTGACTAAGGGCGACTCCGAGGAGGCGCCCTTCACTTCAGCTTTTTGCTGTGATGAATTTTCTATGGTCCGACAGGCCATAGTATTGAGAGTGAACAGAACGAGATAAAGACTTACCTTTTGATTCATTGAATCCACCTTCTGTGTTCAAAGAATCATTGTAGCAGCTGTAGAACTTAAACGGCAAAAGCTTTCAAGCCGCCTTATTCGTATCGCGATCGATGAGCTCGGACAATTCGTGGAAAGCCTTTCTCATTTCTACCGCTTGGGTGTTGAGCGAGAGGAGCGTTTCGGCAGTTTCTTTAGCGACCTTGGCATTGCTCTGGGTGACTTCATCCATCTCGCCGACATTGGCTGTAATGAGCTTAAAGCCTTGGCTTTGCGCATTGGCCGCGATCGAAATTTCTTGTGCCATCCGTGTCACTTCACTGACCTTCGACACGATTTGGCTCAAGACGTCCGCACACTGCGAGGCAACTTTTGTTCCAATATCCACCTTCGCCTGACCACTGGCCACAAGGATTGAAACCTTCTGTTTAGTTGCCGATACGATGGCTTCCACTTTTTGGCGACTGACATTCAACATATCCGATATCTCTTTGGAGGCATTCCCGCTCATCTGCGCGAGATTGCCCACTTCCTCAGCGACCACCGCAAAGCCTTTGCCACTTTCACCCGCACGCGCGGCTTCGACTGAAGCATTGAATGACAAGAGTTTGGTCTGAAAGACGATGTCGTTGATGACTTTGGTTTTGTTGCCTATTTCTGCGATAAGGGTGACGATTTCAGAGATCTGATTGTTGCTCTCATCGATCTGATTCATGATGTCGATATTACTGGAACGAATGTCAGCGATAGCCATTTGCATGTGCTTGACGACCGCCTCACCGTTCGCTGCGCTCTCTTTACTTTCGGAAGCGAGTCGCGCGGCGTTCAAAGAGTTTTCAGCGCTTTTTTGTATGGTCGAGTTCATCTCCTGTAGGGAAGAACTGATGGCATCGATCGCATTAGCTTGGTTTTTAGAGCCTTCAGCAAGGGTCTGACTTGAATCCGAAATGAGTTCTGAAACCGATGTGATTTTGTCGGAGGATTCATCGAGTTCGGACGCAACCTTTTGTAGAGGACGAACGATCGATCGAATGATGAGAAAACCGAGGATGAATGTAGCGAACACACTGACCACAGTGAGTAGTAGCATGACCTGTTGAAAACCGCTTGCAATTGCACGAGCTGATTTTGACTCGGCACCGTTAAGATTTTCCTCGTGATCGATAAGTTTATTGATCCGGGCTAGCCAAGTCTTGAATGCAGGCTTCGCCTCAATCATAAGGATTTTGAGTGCGGAGTCGTCTGTCGAAGCAAAGCGCGCATCGATCACCTTTTGAACCAAAGGCATTGTCTCGGCTTCGATTGCTTTTATGTCTCTTAAGAGATCACGCTCTTCTGCAGAGACATTTCCAGATTCATAAATTTTGTCGAGTGGAACAGCCGAGGCTTGATACGCTTCACTCAGTTTCTTAATCTCTTCAACCGACTTTTTTGCATCTTCTGGATTCGTGTTGAGAACGACATCTCGTAGACTGATCGCCCGGTCGTGTACGCTCCCACGAAAGTTGATCGCCAGTCGTTGCTTGACACTGTTCGCGTCGTTAATGGTCGTAAGACTATTATCGATAGAATTGACTTTTGAAATACCGATGACGTTGAGCGTGATCATGATGAGGGGCGCTGCTGCGAAACCCATAATGAGTCTGAGGCGTATGCCTTTTTTCGTCTCGCGATTCATACCTGTCCGCTCCTAACAACCTGAATTGGCTCATGCATGAAAAGGAATTCGGTAGAGTTAAGAGGAACTTTAACCTTGGGGCTTCTGTCAGAATCATGACGGCTTAGAAACCGAGAGCGGCCTGAGCATCTTTCGAGATTTGGCCGCCATAGCGTAACGTACCAGGCGACTTCACTGTGCAAGTGAAGACATCCATTTTATCGAGACAAAAGTGAGTTGGATCTTCGTCTTTATGGAGTTTAGCCGTGCGAGTGCCAATGTCTGTGCAAAATCCCATATCGATCTCTTGCTGACTGCAAGGCGCGTATTGGATGTAAACATTCCTATCGTTAGGGTCGGTGCTCTCAGGCAGAATAGCTTTGGAAACTGTTCGACCGGCATCAGAAACCATATCACCATGCTTTGCAGCCACTCGTCTGTACATCTCATCCATCCGGATATTGTGGTCGCCGTCTCGAGACGGGCCTTGGAGCACCCACATCAGTATCGGGCGAGGGATGAGCAGTGACTTCGCGGTCTTCGTGACCAGTTCTGCAAGGCGATTTGCATCGGCTTCGTACTTCTTCCAGTAATCCTCTCCAGACACCCCGCCCATACAGGGTGTGAGATTGTTGCCAACTGCTTGCATAATGACAATGTGCGGTCTCTGGTCAAGAATAGCCCGTTCCGCCTGGGTGTTCAGTTCTCCTTCACGAATCGAAGTGAAATCGCAAATAGCTAGGCCTCCCCACATGATTCTCGAAGTGCTAGCGTTGAAAGCTGATTTGGAAAAGCTATCGACAAAGTTCGACGTTTCGAAAGCGATTGAATCACCCATATAGAGGATGCGCGGGAGTTCTGCGTGAGCGGCGGCTCTTACTGCCTCCAAGTTAGGGCTAGGATTAACGCCATCGAGAACCTTTTTGATATCGCCGGCTATGCGCATGCCGTAGCGAAGGATGCCGGGCGACTGGGTATCACAGGTGTTGCCGTTCATTTTTCCGAGGCAATAGTGGACGCCATCATCGTCTTTGTGAACGCGAGTTAGGTTCTTGCTTAAATCTGTGCAAAAGCCCGTGTCGCGTTCGAACTGGTTGCAAGGGACGAAGCGCGTAAATTTCTACCGGTCGACCACGTAGTCGCCTGTGTGATAGGCAGACATCGACACCTCTGCACCAGCGTCTGTAACGTAGTCACCATTGAGGAGGGCGACTTCTCTATACTGACGATTCAAGCGAGTCGTGCGAGGGCCGTCTTCCCATGCGCCCTGGAGCACCCAGATGATCTTAGGGCGATTGATTCCCGCATCAGAGGAGGCTCTTTCGATCTGACGAGTCGCTTCGATAGCGTCGTCGTAATATTTCTTAAAGTAGGCTTCGTCATCAGGTAAATTTTGCATGCAGTCTGTAAAGCGGTTGCCGACAAACTGAAAGACAACGACATCGGGCCTGTCTTCTTTTACCCGAGTTTGAAGAGACGAATCGTTGGAGTTGGGGTTTGACTTTCCAACTGTAAAATCGCAGAGAGCCAAGCCCCCAAACATCGCACGTGTCGTGTCAGCATTTGAATAGTTTTTTGCCCACCAGGCAACTGTGTCCGACGTTTCAACGGCAATCGAATCTCCGACATACAATACCTTAGGTGCTGCCAAAGCAGCGGTCGTCAGTCCCAGACCGAAGAGCAATTGGGCTGCGCAGAAAAGAAACCCTCGCTTAATTTGCATAGAAACCCCTTTTTATTCGATGTTGGCGCGAACCTATATTAACCAAGCTTAAAGAGTCAATTGTTATGCCTAGCGAACTGCATGAGCTTGCTTGGTTAAGCTTCGTACATTGGGGTAATCGTTGCGAATAAAAAAAATGTTCTGCGAATGATGGGGTTTTGCGTCTCTAGAAGAATTAGCGATGAGTAAATAACGGATTTATTTTAACGAAGAAACTGTATCTAGAATTTCATTTTATTGAGAATAATCAGGGTCGATATTCGCTATTCGAGTCGATCGTTGAACTGTCACTAAGACTCCGGCCGGATACCTCATTGTGTATTTGGATAATATCTCGTAAATATCAAGCCAGTTTTCGCATATCAACCGAGAGAACCCTT
>SEDW01000711.1 GCA_004193325.1 Pseudomonadota bacterium
GAAAACTTGGCTGTTCTATTCGTCGCGGACGCAACAGCCTTCGCCACCCGGACCTTAGGACCAAGAGCGAGTTCTTTTTCGCGTTCCTCACGTTCCCGACTCACAGACTGCTGCTTGTAGGCTGCCATACCAATGACCGCGATAAGTGCCAGGGCCACGAGTAGGAAGAAAATCTTTTTGATGTGGCCAGGAATTGGTTTTTTCGCAGCATCGTTGATCATATCGTCACCCAAATTGTGATTCATAGCGGTGAAGCCTCCGTGAGATTGTGTCCATGACTTTCTTCTTCTTCAGCTTTCAAACGCTCGTCCAAGGTGTGTTGCGAAGGCATGGCTTTTCGTAAAAGAGAATATATCAGCGGCACGATGAGCAAGGTTACGAGAGTTGCTACGAGCAGACCACCAATAACCGCGCGACCAAGAGGAGCATTCTGCTCGCCCCCTTCGCCGAGAGCAAGAGCCGCAGGCATCATACCCAGAATCATCGCGGCTGCCGTCATAAGAATGGGTCTCAGACGCGTCCTGCCGGCTTCAAACGCAGCCTGTAGAGCATCGAGACCTTTCTCCACCCTCACTTCATTTGCATACGACACGAGTAGAATCGCGTTTGATGCAGCAATACCCACGGCCATAATCGAACCCATGAAGGAATAAACATTGATTGAGGTGCCGGTGATGAAGAGAGCCCAGAGAACCCCACAGAGAGCGCCAGGCACAGAGGCAAGAACAATGAAGGGATCAAGCCAGGACTGAAAGAGAATAACCATGAGGAGATAGACGAGCACAATCGAAACGATAAGTCCGAGGCCTAGGCTTCGGAAAGAATCGTTCATCACTACGCCCTGACCCTGGACGGTGATTTTCATTCCTGTGGGAAGCTCACCAAGCGCTGCGATTTCCTTCTCGAGAGCCTTGCTCACCGAGCCCAAATCCCGACCTTCGACATTGGCCGTGATATCAATGACGCGCTGGACGTTGACGTGACTGATGGAGCTCATCTCAGCATTAGACTGGAGGGAAACGAGGTTACCCATACGCTGGGTCTGCGACTGAGGAGTTTGCATGGGCGAAGGAGGAGCGGGGATTCCGGCAATAGTTGCTGCCATTCCGCTCTGAGCATTCGGAAGAGTCGAAGGCGTAACGGTCACACCCATGAGATCGTCCACACTGGTCAGACGTTTGGTCGGCACTTTGACAGAAATTGGGTAAGAGACATTGTTCGATGGATTCAAGTAGAAGGATGGCGCCACCGAGGAACTTCCAGAAAGGGCAATGAGCATGCTATTGGCGACGTCTCGCTGGGAGACTCCCATCTGCGAAGCCTTGGCCCTGTCGACATTCATTCGAATTGCAGGGTAATCAAAAATCTGTTTCATCGACACATCGGTCAGCCCGGGAACAGCCTTCATCCTTCGAATCAAACGTTGGCCAAGCTCATAGGATTTTGCCAGGTCACGGCCTTCTATCTGGACATCAATCGGGGCGCTCAAACCAAAGTTAAGGACCTGCGAGATGATGTCGGCAGGTTGAAATTTGGAGACGACACCAGGAAATTCATTCGCGAGCGCGTTTCGAATCTTAACCTTATATTCGTCGGTTGGAGCATGTCCTTCTTTCAAGGCGACAAACACCTCGGCATCCCCGCCGTTCACGTTGTCCGTCGGAACAAAGGCCATGTTATAGAAGAGTGGAACTCCAACGACGGAGTTAATCGTTTCAACTTCTTCCTTGGGAATAATTGTACGAATCTTGTCCTCGATCTTCGCGATGATTTTTTCCGTCTCCTCGATCCTTGTTCCTCCAGCCGCACGGATATGGAGCTTCATCAATCCGGTATCAGAGTTCGGGAAAAAATCCTGGCCGATCGAGAAGAGGGTGCAAAAGGAGATGACAAGAGTTGCCAGAGCGCTCCACATTACAGCCTTACGGTGGGCAAGGAAAACGGCAAGCACTCCACCATAGATACTTTCCAGTCTCGCAAAAAACCTTGCGAAGCGAGGAAATGGCTCGTGATCGACATCGTGCTTTTCGTTTGAGAGGAGCATGCGCGTGAGCAGCGGCACGAGTGTTCTCGAGAGGACGTAGGAGGCAAGCATCGAAAGCACGACGGACAATGCCATCGGCGTAAAGAGATAGCGGGCTGGACCTGAGATGAGGACCACAGGGAAAAATACGATACATATGGAAAGAGTAGCCATGATTGCCGGCAGAGCAATCTGCTCCGCTCCCACTATAATAGCTTTCGTAAGGGGCAGGCCGAGAGTCCGGTTCCGGTGAATGTTTTCAACTGCAAC
>SEDW01000712.1 GCA_004193325.1 Pseudomonadota bacterium
TTCGATGGCAGCACCGAAATCAAACCCTGGGACTATCGCTTTTACGCCGAGCGCGTTCGAAAGCTCAAATATGATGTCGATGAAAATGAGATCAAACCCTACTTCGAACTCGAGGGTCTTCGCGAAGGTATGTTCTGGGTAGCCGGCGAACTCTTTAACTTTGAATTCCGTCAGGCCAAAGACATCGCCGTTCTCCATCCCGATATCCGCGTCTGGGAAGTGAGCGAGCGCGGCACGAACAAGAGCATCGGTCTCTGGTTTTTCGATCCTTACGCCCGTCCTGGCAAACGGTCAGGGGCCTGGATGAGCAGCTATCGTCGGCAGGAAAAGTTTCGGAGTCCTGTGACGACTATCGTCTCGAACAATTCCAACTTTGTCAAAGGCGCTGCCGGAGAGCCGATTCTCATCAGTCTCCACGACGCCAAGACTCTCTTCCATGAATTCGGTCATGCGTTGCACGGCCTCTCGTCAAACGTTAATTACCCAAGCCTTGCGGGAACGATGGTGCCTCGGGACTATGTGGAATTTCCGTCGCAACTCTTCGAGGACTGGCTCATGACGCCAGAGGTTCTCAATCGTTTCGCTCTTCATTCCAAAACCAAGGCGCCGATGCCGGATTCTTTGGTGAAAAAGATCAAAAACGCAGGCACCTTCAATCAGGGATTTGAAACCCTTGAATACCTCGCGAGTGCGATCGTCGACATGAAGTATCACCTGAGTCAGGATGCGAAGATCGATCCCAGGACTTTCGAAGCCGCCGTCCTTAAAGAACTCGGCATGCCCAAAGAAATGGTGATGCGACATCGCTCTGCGCAGTTTGCTCACATCTTTGGGAGTGATGGATATTCGGCTGGCTACTACAGTTATCTCTGGGCGGACACTTTGAGTGCTTCGACCTTCGAAGCGTTCACAGAAGCCAAAGGCCCTTACGATAAAGAAGTGGCCGCACGTCTTCGCCGTGAAGTCTTGTCCGTCGGGAACTCCGTGGATCCGGCTGAAGGCTTTCGAGCCTTTCGTGGGCATGACCCGGATAGCGATGCCCTGATGAGAAAACGCGGATTTCCTCTCAGCCCTACCCAAAACGCTTAACCCTTATGGCCGCGGCTATCGCGGCCATTCCTTTATTTGATTAGGGCAGCGATTTAAGCAAAATAACTCTCTCTACTGACTATCTGTTCAGTTTTATTAACGAAGACTTACAAAGATCTGCACTAACTGGCTGGCCAACTGTTCCCTTTGTCTTGAGGTCTTGCTAAAAGACGACTTCCAAACACAGGAGAACCCAATGTTTAGCAAAATCATTCTCTCAGCGGCTCTGATCGCTCCAAGCCTCAGCTTCTCAGCTTCTTCAAGCATCGAGTACAACACTGTCCTCGACGCTAAGCTTAGCCCATCTCACACAGAATCTTTTACTGAAGGCCAACTCCACCTCGATGGCGTTCAGGGTCTTATTAAACTCGTTCTTCAGCCAGTAATGCCGAAATGTGCTGAAGGCATGGCCTGCATTCAGATGATCCCTTCTACCCAAGAGATCGAAGTCGAAGGCGCAGTAGCAACTGTCGACCATTGCGGTATCGTGACAATCGCCGCTACACGTGACGATCGTGCATTCGACGGCCCTCTCGTTTCCATTAAAGTTCGTGACAACTCGAAAAACACTTGCCCAACTCTAGTCGCCCTCAAAACGATCGAAGTTCAGTATGTAAATTCTTACTACAACCGTTTCGAAAGCCAATTCATCACTGAGACTCACCGTTTCGATTCTGATGACGTCACCGTAGTAGAAGCAAGCGGAGAAGAAGAAGTAGAAGCCGTTACTCCTGGCACGATCGAATACCAAGCCGTTATCCGCGCTCAATTCGAATCTGAAAATTCAGCTCGCTACGACAGCGGCAGTCTCTTCATGGATGGCCGTAAAGGTCTCCTCGAAATCACTCTTCAGCCTAAGATGACTCCATGTGCTGAAGGCAGAATGTGCGCAGCAGTTATGCCAAGCCCTTTCACAGTCTCTCTCGAAGGCGCGACTTCGACTGTTGATCATTGCGGTATCGTGACAACATCTGTGATGAAAGACCAACGCCCAGTTGATGGCGCGATGACTAAGATCACTGTTCGTCACAATCAAAACAACACATGCCCAACTTTCCGCGCTCTCAAGGCTGTTGAAGTCGTTTACGAACGTGCTTATTACAACCGCATCGAAGGCAAAAGCGTTTCAGAAATCGATAACTTCGAGACAGACACTGTAGCTTTCATCAAGCCACGTGACTAATTTCGAGCCGGAATCCTTCA
>SEDW01000713.1 GCA_004193325.1 Pseudomonadota bacterium
TGGAGCCGACTCTCATCAGGAATGCGGCCTTTGACGTTCGCCGGCGGCACGATCAGGCCGTGACTGTAGGCTTCGTCCCGACTTCTCAAAACAGTGTTTTCTGTTGCATCGCGGCCAAAGGATTTTACAACGAAGGCCTCTTCGGTAAGAGGCAGGTAGAAGAGTCTCTCTCCATAGCTATCATGCAGCTCCGGAGTCTCCCCAAAACTGTAGGCGTAGGTCCTGAGCTCGGCAAGATTTTCCGGGAGGCGATTTTGATCTTTTTGAAAACGTTCGATCCATTTCCCGAGACGACTGACAGTTACGCTGTTGCTGCTCCAGGGATGACCCGTCCATTGCGTAAAAGCCGAGCTTAAAAGCCAGATCAAAGGAATGATAATCAGGAGAGATCTTGCACGCATATCTGATGACCCAAAGAAAATTGCAAGTTGACCTCACGCAAAAAGCCTGAGGGGGGCAGTCTCCGCAAACAATCTATAGTACAATATTTGTAGAGCAAGACATTCTAACTATCTTAGACCTGACTGAAGACAAGGTAAAGGCATGCGTATGGTATTCACATTGCTAAAGGCATTGTTGGTCTTTGGAAGCTTTACAGCTTTCCCGTTGATGGCTGTCGAAAAAGGTAATATTTCTGGTTTCGTTACAGGGGATTCTTCGCTGACTGACGTCAAGGCATCTGACGATGCTATCCGCGTTCGAGTTCCATTGAAGATGACCCAGTTCGAGCAGATCGTGATCAAGAACCAGGACGGTATCCGCCGCGTGGAGCATAAGGCTCTTCTCCCGGTCCGTTATAACTTCAAAGCCACGATCGATCGCACCAATCACTTCTACCTCAACGACTTTCATGTTGAGACAGTTCCTATGAAGTGGGAACACGATTCCAAGGAGTGGACGATCGCCGTTCATTTCTATAAGCGCTTTGGCGAAGGCCAGGAGCTTGAGGAACTCGTTGGCAGCATGGACATCAAGGGCAAACTTGATGGAGCGAACAAGCTCTACACCATGAAGGCCAAGGGCAAATCGGAATTTAAGAACAAGCAGGGCTATTCCGTCCTTGCCGTGGAAATAGACTCGAGTGTACAGGCTGAAAAGGGTAACATTGCTCGCCGCGACGGCCCGGTTGCTCAATAGGACCAGCCTCCGGTTCGGAGGACTATTCCCATGTCATTATACGAAGATATCGGTGCTGAGAGAGTCGAAAAGATTCTAAGGACCTTCTACCTGCGCTGTTTCGAGGATGTGATGATTGGTCATTTCTTCTTTGAGAAAGATCATGAAGAACTTCTGAAGCATCAGCTCGCCTTTACGATCGGCATGCTCGGCGGCCCGGTTTCCTATCAAGGCCGTGCTCTGACTCTCGTGCATAACCCTTTGCCGATCCGTCCTCCGCAGTTTGCGCGACGTCGGATGATACTCATCGAAACGATGCAGGCTGAGGGGCTCGAGCAGGGACTCATTGATTCCTGGATCAGCCTTGAGGAAAAGCTGAAGAGCCTGATCCTCAAAGACCAAAGTTCCTGTCAGTCCTAAGAGAATAAAAAAAAGCCGTTGTCTGATGACAACGGCTTTTTCGTATGGAGTAAAACTTAAGCGTCCGCTTCGATTCCGGCGTCCGCATTCAATTCCGACTCAACTTCGCGATCGAGACGGTCTGGACGTTTGCCGTCTTCAGACTTGGCGCGGAAGAAAACACGAATTGGAATGTCACCGTACTCAAGATCGGTACGAAGACGTTTCACGAGGAAGCGTTTGTAGGACTCCTGAATCTCTTCAGCAACGTTACACTTCACAACGATTGTTGGCGGCTTCGAGCTTACCTGAGTCGCGAAGTAGAACTTCACGCGCTTCGAGTAGCGCTTGAGGATAGCCGGGGTGTGGGCCAGGACAGCTCTTTGGAGAGCTTCGTTGACTTTACCCGTACCAACACGTTTTTCGTAAGAACTGTAAAGCTCTTCCACTGCAGTCATAATCTTGTGAATACGCTGATTCTCAAGGCAGGACGCGTAGATAACCGGAACGAAGGTCGCATCGCGAAGCTTCTCCTGGATATCGAGTGTGTAGTCACGCGAGGAGTTGGTTTCCTTGTTCGGGAAAAGGTCCCACTTGTTGACGACGATAAGGAGCGGCTTGAACTTCGAGAGGGCAAGCGTGGCGAGACGAGCATCCTGATCGGAAAGACCTTCGTCCGCCGCGATCACGAGCACAACGACATCCGCATCTTCGATGGTACGAAGACTGCGCATAACGCTCAGGCCTTCGATCTTGTCGAAGATCTTCTTACGGCG
>SEDW01000714.1 GCA_004193325.1 Pseudomonadota bacterium
CCTTTACGTCCTCGGCTATTATCTCGCGTTAAAAAACATTCCGGGCGAGAGCATGGTCAAAACCCTTTGTATCGCCTTGCCCTTGAGCCGTCTTGTGGCGCCTCTCCTGGTCTCGGCTCTGCCCTATGTGAGGACCAAGCAGGAGGAGAGTCGAGCCATCGCTTATCTTGGGAGTGAGAGGGGCAATGCCAGTTGGTCGATCCTTTGGGTCTTGCCCGTCGTGAGTCTGGTTCGTGGCGATGAACTTGGGATTGGTCTGGTCCTCGGTTTCGTTCTCTCGGGCCTTGGCCTTGGACTGCTCTTTCGCAAGAAGCTCGGCGGCATCACCGGCGATTGCCTGGGAGCTGCAATTAAGGTGACAGAACTCGTTTTGATCTGGATCGTCGCCTTACACTTTCCGCAATAGGAAGAGTCATGAGCCATCTGATTCTCATTCGTCATACGCGCCCTGATATTCCGGAAGGACTTTGCTACGGCCGCACCGATGTTCCGTACATCCTCTCAGAGTTTGAGGACTGGGTTCGGCACGAGCCCTGGCCAGAGAAGATTCATGCCTACTCGAGCCCCTTGCGCCGTTGCCTTGATCTTGCGAATAAGGCGATGCCCACAGCGGTTTGCGTGGATGAGCGTCTGATTGAACTCGATTTTGGGACCTGGGAAAACCGCCTCTGGTCGGATATTCCCCGGCATGAATCCGATCCCTGGACGGCGGATTATACGAGGCTCTCGCCTCCGGGCGGTGAAAATCTTTTGCGCATGAATGCTCGTCTCGAAGATTTTGTTTTAGGCTTGAAACGAGGTGATCACACGCATGTGGTCTTTTCGCATTCCGGTGTGATTCGTTTGTTGCTGCTCGCAGCCTATCAGGAGACGATCGACAAGTATTTCGATCGACACGTGGACTTTGGTTCGACCTGGGTCCTGCCAAGGATTCCGGAGCGCGAGGATTTTGCCCGTTTGATCAGAGACGTATAAATTCAAGTCTTGTCTTCGATCGAATGGCTGAGACTGACTTTGTCTTCCCCGAGGGTAGAGTGATGACGGCGAGTTCCTGCCAATCGCTGACATCGGTCTTTACACCTTCTGGACTTGGATCCCAATAGAACGTCAGCATCTTGTCTGAGGTTGGGAGGCAAGTGAATTTAAAACTGTCTTTGACTGTTTCGGTGACTGCTTTTTCGGTTATTTCCTGCGCGATGCCATAGCTCATCGCAATCGTCTGGCCCTTGGGAAAGATCGAAACGTCGAGATCGTAATAACCGGGTGGGATGTAGTCATGGATTGTCGCTTTTGTTTCGGTTTTATTGCAGGAAACAGCCGTAAACAACGGAAGCGCGATCAGCGCTAAAGAACAATTTCGCAATGCAAGCATGCTCAACCTCGTCAATCTCTGGGTAAAATGAATCATCTCGCCGACCACGAGCGTCCAAACTTTCACAGCTCCCCAAAGCTTAGCCTATAATCTCCACTTCCAGGAGCATGAAACGAAAAAAAACCGCCTTGCCATGAGCAAGACGGCCTCGAGATCATTCACTTCTGAAAATTATTCGCAGCCCACGATGAGACTCAAGACAGTGTCTTCAGTCACTTCGAAAGTTTTTTCTTCGGTAAAACAGAAGTTGCTTTCGCCTTTGATGACATAAGTTCCTTCAGCGAGCGTGAGGACTTCGGTGTCGCGGTCAGCGAGAATTTCTTCGCCTGTCACAGTATTGAGAGCTGTGTAGACGAGGCGATCGGATTCAGCGTCAGCACCATCGTAGTCGACGAGTTTGATCGAAACGTTAAAGGTGTCGGCTGGAATTTCGTCTTGAACCGGACTGTCGGCAAAAGCTGGAACACTTACAAGGGCGAGAGCGGAAAATGCGATACTTAGGATCGTGCTTTTCATGAAATCTCCTGGGTTGTGCTCAACATTCTCGTGGAATGTTGCGGCTTATCTATCTGCTTTGGGAGGAGATCGCAAGATCAGAAAGTGAACAAATCATGAGAGAAATTTGAGTGGAACTCACGATTTAACGATGAACTTCATCACTATTTCATATGCAAGGCATTACCGTGGGTTACTGTAGTCTGATTGAAGTGTTGATATTTCGGCCTTTCATGACGCAGTAAAAGTTCAGTCAGTCATCGGCCCCTAGAGGAGTCCCCATATGTTTAGAATGCGTATCGCAAGCCTAGTTCGAGCGTTTTTGCTCATACTTTTCGCTTCCGTTGCTATCGAGTTGGCCATGCCTCTCGACGCGGATGCCCGTGCCGGCGGTCGCCGTAGCGTTGGTCGCAGCAGTTCACGACCTGCGCCAGCCCAGCAGTATAGACCTCAATCCGCTCCTCCCCCAAGCAGCGCGCAGCCTCCACGTGGTGGTGGATTTATGCGCGGCCTCGCTGGTGGTGTAGCCGGTGGTTTCTTAGGCAGCATGCTCTTTAGTTCCATGGGCCACGCGGCCGGCGGAGCTGGTGGTATGGGCGGCGGTTCCGGTGGAATCGGCCTCATCGAGATCATCTTGATCGCAGGCTTGGCTTATCTGGCCTTCCGTTGGTGGAAATCCCGCCAAATGAAGACAGCGGGTCAGGTTGCGGGCTCAGGCTTTGGCAGTAACTACTCGCCACAGACTCAGTCTTCAGCTCTTAACCAAGATCCGATGGCCTATTCGGCAAATTCTGCCCAGGAGCAGAACACGTTCGTAAGTAGCGGCAGCAGTATCGAAGCCGATGAAGCAAGCGACATATTCTTCAAAGTTCAAGGCGCCTTTACTCGCCGTGATCTTTCGAGCGTTGGCGAAATTCTTGGTCAGGATGTGTACCAGGCACTCAACCAGGACGTGCGTGATCTGAAAGACAAAAAACAAATCAACCGTCTTGAGAATATCTCAGTGCGTAAGGTCGATGTTCTCGATCGCTGGAATGAACAAGGCGCCGAGTTCGCCAAAGTTCGTTTTACCGCTAACCTCCTCGACTACACCGTCGATGAGACAAGCAACTCGATCATCTCGGGCAGCGCATCGGATCCTGTGAAGTTTGAGGAAGATTGGATCTTCTGCCGTCAGACCGCTTATGCAGCCTGGCAGCTGGTAGGTATTCAGCAGGTTTAAGGATCTCCGGAAGTTTAGGGCGACAAACTCAGCAATGGGTTTGACGCCTTTTTCTTTTCCT
>SEDW01000065.1 GCA_004193325.1 Pseudomonadota bacterium
TGCATGTCTTTGGCGGGATGCAAGTATTCTTACGACAATCCTAAAACAGGCAATGAAATTCAGCCCGATAAGAACAGCGGAGCCCAGCCGATCATGAGTAGTGCCGATGCCAGCGGTCCATCGGGAATGCAGCCGATCGCCCCAGGCACTCAGCCTGCCACCACTGGTATGCAGCCCTTATCCCCACACTCGAACACGCGAACGACATCGTCGACATCGAGTACTACGGTTGAGAACCCAGACGGATCTACAACAACCACAACGACAACAATTAATGACACGACTACGACGACAACGGTTACAACTCCTCTCCCGAGCGATGATCCTCCTTCGATTGCAGTCACGCGTACGGCGACTGCGGATGAAGCTCGCTTAAAAGGCTGTGCCGGCGGCGCCACTGCAATGGATCAAGGAATGGACAGCAATCGAAATGGGCAGCTGGATCCCACCGAGATTATGCAGACCTCTGTGGACTGTCTTCCTGCAAACGGCAGTGGAAGCACGAATTCCAATCAATACAGTCCAGGTCAGAACTAAAACTCAGGACTTTTTAAGGCTTTTCTTTAGCTCTTATGCATGAACTGAGGGATTTAGAGTATAATCGAGGGTAACCCACTCGTTTTGTGCTTTGAATTTTTTTGGTAAATATCCAAGGAGGGATAGTGAAAGCCTCTAAAATCCTCATGCTGCTCTTCGCCTCCGGAATTGCAGATCTAGGCTTAGCTAACATCACAGGAAGTGATCTTCAGAACTTTAACGCGACCACCAACGGTCTCGACTTCGTCACGGTTCAATCGTCAGAGACGCTGGCTCCGGGCGTGTTCAACCTTGGA
Organism: Pseudomonadota bacterium; assembly: GCA_004193325.1. Classification (GTDB taxonomy): domain Bacteria; phylum Bdellovibrionota_B; class Oligoflexia; order Oligoflexales; family Oligoflexaceae; genus Oligoflexus. The sequence goes on from SEDW01000065.1 coordinate 834, forward strand.
CTCTTTGCCAACTACGCGGTGAACACCCTACCCCGCTATACAGATGAGACGACTGGCCGTAATACCAAGGTCACCGACTCCATCATCGCTGCCGACTTCAACGTCGGTTACGGTTTGACGAGCTGGTGGGACATCGGTATTAGCTTTCCGCAGGTCGTTGACCAGAACGTTAAGCTCGAAGGTAGCCGCGGAGAATTCGGTCAGACGGGTTTGACGGAAATTCGTGCCAACAGTAAGTTCCGCCTCTTCGGTGATACTCAAGGCGGTATCGCCTTCATCATCTCCGGAAACATGAACGTTACTAAAAATAACCCCTACGTCGGTGAAGGCGGTGGACCAACCGTCAACTTCGAAATCGCCGCAGATACGACATTCTTCAAAAAACTTGCCGTGGGTATCAACGCTGGTTACCGGAAGCGTTCTCCTGGTGAGAAGATTGCCGACTTCCCTATCGCTCCCCTCCAGGATCAATACATTGTGTCGGCAGCCGCGAGTTATCTCGTAGAATCGATCGATACCAAATTTATCGCCGAATACTACGCAGGTTTTCCAACGGAAGAGACCGAGACGATCGAATCTCGTAAGGTGAGTTCGGCCGAAGCTTTGCTTGGTATCAAACACGATATCAACGATCAGCTCGCGCTTCATCTTGGTGTGGGCACCGAAGCCAGTCAGGGCACTGCCTCAGCTGACTATCGTATTTACGCGGGTCTTAACTATGCCTTTGGCTTTGACGAGAGTCGTGTCGTAACCAAAGTCATTCGCCCAAAGAAACCAAAGAAAAAAGACGAGCCGAAGCAGCCCGAGAAATTTATGCCTGAGCAGGAAGGTCCTCAGGAAACCCCAGGGGGTGACGAAGTCTTCGTTCTCCGTGGTGTGAACTTTGCCTTCGACTCAGCGAGCCGCGTGTTGCCAGGTACTCGCGAAGTCCTTGCCCGCCTCGCAGAACATTTGAAGAAGAACCCATTCCAACGCATCATCATCGAGGGTCACACCGACTCCGTGGGGAGTACGGAATACAACCAGAATCTCGGTCAGTCGCGTGCCGAAACGATTCGTGGTTACTTGATTCGCTACGGTAAGTTTGATCCTTCTACTTTGGAAGCGAAGTCTTATGGGGAATCCAAACCCATCGCAGACAACGGTAACTATCAGGGTCGTCAGTTGAACCGTCGAGTCGTATTCCGGCTCTTCTATAAGCACTGATCAGGGGCTAACGTGAAAAGGGGCGGACCATTGCTGGTCCGCCCCTCTTCGTTTTCTTGGAAAATTATTTGTTGGCGAAGATCATTTCCACTCGGCGGTTGTGAGAATAGACCTTCTCACTGTGGCCTTTCACGAGAAGGCGACTGCGGCCGTAGCCTTCAGCCTTGAGGCGTTTCTTCGAGATGCCGAGGCGGATGAGTTCTTTTTGAACGGCTCCGGCACGCTTATTCGAAAGCTCCTGGTTGTAGGAATCGGATCCACGTTCATCACAGTGACCATCGATCTTGAGCGTTTCTTCAGGATCGTTTTTGAGCTTTTCCGCAACGGCGAGAATGCGTTCCCTTGCCGTCTCACTCAAATCCCAACGTGCGGTTTCGAAGCCTATTTTCATAGGATCATTATCAGCTTCGATGTCGTCCGGAGTAAGGGCGGGAATCTTGTCCTTGATAACGCTATTCGTCACGTTTTCGGATTGAAGATCGGCGGTCGCTTCCGGTGGAAGGCTCATGTCTTCGGCTTCACTCTTGGCGATTATGGTTTCCTGTGCGGCTTGCTGATCGTCGGTAACACAGGCCTGGAGTGGGAGAAAGCTTAAGGAAGCGAGGGCAATCTGGAAAGCAGGGCTTCGGAGAAATTTCATAGAAAATCCTTTCAGGACAACGGGAGAAGAGCTCAGGGGGAAGAATAAGCCGACTATGAACCGGTCTTATTGACGCAAATCTATCCTAATGGGTAAGTATGCGTCAAGTGACTGGTTTTTCGGCTTTAGCCGTCTCAAAATTCCATAAACGTCAATTCTTCGGTCCTGTAATGATTGGTGAAATACCGGCTCTAGTCAAGGGGTAGGGGAGCTATGTTTAAGTTTCGATCACCCCGGCCCGATAAGGCTGCTATGAGGGCCCGACGGTTCAAAGAGGTAGGCTAAAATGAAGTTAAAACATACGATATCGATAGCGCTAATGATGACCGTGATAGCTTATGGTTGTCGGCAGGCCAGTTTTCAAAACATCGATAAAAGCCTCGGTTTGAAAAACGGTTCCGGAGACGGTGAGCCTGAGCGCGGCGGTGCGGATAGCGCTGACGAGATGCCGGATGTCACACCTTCGACTCCAGCGACGCCGGTCGCGGACACAGGGACCAAAGGCGATCCTAACCAAAACACAACTCCAGAACCGGTTAAACCTGTTCTGACGGTCACCACTCCCTCTCCGGAAATCAAAGCCGGCGAAGAGAAGATGCAGGCCATTGCTAAACTGAAGGATCAAGTCGATCCCCCTGTTGTTAAGTGGGAGATCACAGGTCCTACAGGCAAAACAGATATTGGTAGCATCGATCAAAGCGGTGTCTACACCAGTCCTAAAACGAATGATAAAGAATTTCCTGTTACCATCATCGCTACTCTTATCTCAGACCCGACAGTCGTTGGTTCGACTGTGATCAAGGTTCTGCCGAAGGAGCAGGTTTTTGCCCGCTGTACTCGCGGCAACTCGGTGTTCCCGATCTTGGCCCAGGTGTATCAGATCAACTCAACAGCCTCCCATTTGCCCGACTACAACAATGCTAGCCAGGCTCAGAAGGTGACGACGGTTTGTATGGATCAGTACGCAGTTGCTCCTCGGAACTTCGATACTGGATTTCCCGATGTCCCAGGTCTCTTCGAATACTTCTCTTTGCAGACGACCACAGTTATCGTGATTCCGGCTGACGGCAACTACACCTTTCAGTTGAACTCCGATGATGGCTCTAAGCTCTATATCGATGGCACTATGGTTATCGATAACGATGGGACTCACCAGGCAGTCGGAACCGGCGTTGATGATTCACCGACGATTGGCAGGAAGGAAGTGACTCTCAAGCTTCTTAAGGGTGACCACAATCTTGGCCTCGACTACTTCCAGGGTCCTCGTCTCCGCATCGCTCTCGAGTTGAAGTGGAAAAAGCCCGGTAGCGCTAACTTTGAATACGTCCCGACCGAATCTTTCAAATAATTCGAAGTTCAAGATCGATTTGGCCATCCTTTGGGGTGGCCTTTTTCATTTGTGCGGTATTTTTTGACGGGACGAGACTTCGGATTTTTTTAGATGAAATGGCCTCAGCCCTACCTTTTCCCGGCAAGTCAGATTACAACTGTATCACTCCCCAAATCAAAGCTTCGGATGCTTCAGCAGAAAGCGTTCAGGAAACCCCCGATCTGCCTCTGACAGCCTCTTTCAGCTCAGCGAACAGTCTTGGGCCATGGCCTTTCGAAAAGAGTTATTGATCGGAATCGAATTCTTCGGGATGATCGCCCCCTTGAATGAAGGAATTTGGGCGGTCATAACAGTGCTGACAGATCAGATATTAGCTGTCATAATCGGACAAATTTTCGTGTTATGGCAGGTTTCATTCAGACGTTCTTATCGATAAGAGTCTAGAGCAAAATATATTAAAGGAGATACAGGTGATCAGTTTCGATCTATCCGAACAGCAGAAATCGATGCAAGAGGCCGCTAGAAAATTTGCTCGTCAAGAGATTTTGCCTGTAGCTGCCCACCATGACCAAACCATGGAATACCCAACTGCAGTTTTGAAAAAAGCGCATGAAGCGGGTCTTCTCAGTATTTCTCTTCCCGAGTCAGTCGGCGGAATGGGTCTTCCCATGATGGATCAGATGATCATCGCGGAAGAACTCGCTTATGGCTGTACCGCTATCCAGACCGCAATGGGCGCGAACGATTTGGCTCTTGGGCCGCTACTGATTGCGGGTAATCCTGAGCAGCTTGAGCGTTTTGCGAAGCCAATGGTTGATGGACCGGTCATGGCCGCTTACGGCGTTACAGAGCCAAACGCTGGTAGCGACGTGGCTGCGATTCGCACAACTGTTAAAAAAGATGGCGATCACTATATTCTAAACGGCGAGAAGATGTGGATCACCAACGCTTCGAAAGCGACTTGGTACTACATTCTTGCAACTCTCGACCCTAGCCAGGGTCACAAGGCTATGTGTGCCTTTATCGTGCCTACCGATCTCGCTGGTATTCAGGTCGGTAAAAAAGAAGTGAACATGGGACAACGTTGCTCGGATACCCGCGCAATCAAGTTTACCGACGTTAAGGTTCCTAAGAACTGTCTTCTTGGCAAAGAAGGTGACGGTTTTAAAATCGCTATGAAAGCCTTCGACCTTTCCCGTCCAGGAACTGCGATCGCTGCTGTCGGTCTCGCTCAATGTGCATTTGAACATTGCATTCGCTACTCTCAAGAGCGTGTGACTATGGGCAAACCCATTGCTGCTCACCAGGCAGTTGCCTTTATGCTTGCGGATATGGCTCAGGATATCGAAGCAGCTCGTATGCTCGTTTATCGCGCGGCTCATGAGCATGACGTCGGCCGTCGTAACACGAAATTTGCTTCCATGGCGAAATGTTTTGCTGGCGACATCGCAGTCAAGACTGCTGTCAACGCGGTGCAGATCTTTGGCGGCTACGGATACAACTCAGAATATCCTGTTGAGAAGCTGATGCGTGACTCAAAGATCTTCCAAATCTACGAAGGCACCAACCAGATCCAACGCTTGATCATCTCGCGTCAAATCCTTGATGAGAATCCATTGAAGGGTTAACCCCCTGATCGATCTTATAGACGCAAAAAAGGGGCTCAGTGCCCCTTTTCTTTTGTCTTTATCTTCTCTATTCCGATCCATCAAACATTCCACCCAGGCCCAGAAAAGACCAAAGTAGCATCTTTATTGGATGCGTTTAAAGATGACGAATGACTTCGTTATTTGCTGCGTTGTGGCGAATTGAAGTCATCATCTTTTGTGATGCGTTCATTCGGCTTTTGAGCAGGTTTTTTGTTGTTAAGATCGGTATCAACTTTTTTGCTTGGTTGTTGGGTACTTGATGTACCGGCGTTTTGCTTTTGCATAAAAATACTCCATTTCTTGTTCTAAAGTGCCAGCGGAATGCTAGGCAGTCTGCCCTATACTATTCACGTTTCGTGCCGTTCCCATAAAAAATGGAAAAGCCTATCGGGACGGGATTTCTTGAGATTGAGTACGTTGGGAAATGGAAACTTCAGTGTAGGGAAACTCGTGAAAGTGGAGGCGAGATAAAACAGCCAATAAGGAAAGCAGAAATGGAACCGACGATAAAGAAGTCTCTATCACCGGTTCGCATGTCTTAAGCCGTTAATGTCTTCATGTCGATGACGAAACGATATTTCACATCGCCTTTAATCATGCGTTCATAAGCCTTCTCAATATCTTTCATTGGAATCATTTCCACATCGGAAAGAATATTGTGTTCAGCGCAGTAATCGAGCATCTCCTGAGTTTCCTTGATGCCGCCGATGAGTGAGCCTGCGAGAGTGCGGCGACCACCGATCAAAGCAAATGCGGAGACTGGCGCTGGTTTGTCAGGCACTCCGACGAGGACCATTTTACCGTCGATCTTGAGGAGCTGGAGGAGTGCATTAAGATTGTGCTCAGCCGATACCGTATCGAGGATGAAGTCGAAACTTCCCGCGTGCTTTTTGAGTTCGTCCGGATTCTTGGACACGATCACCTCGTGAGCGCCAAGGCGTTTCGCGTCTTCCTTTTTACTTTCCGAGGTGGTGATGACCACAACGTGCGCGCCGAAGGAAACAGCAAATTTCACACCCATGTGACCAAGTCCGCCGAGGCCCACGATCCCAACTTTGTGTCCTTTGCTCACGTTCCAGTGACGAAGTGGCGAATAGGTCGTGATGCCAGCACAAAGAAGAGGTGCTGCGGCATCGAGTTTGAGTTTAGGCGAGATCTTGAGACAGAAACTGTCTTTGACGACGATGACGTCTGAGTAGCCGCCTTGTGTCGGAGTCTTCTTGTCCTGTTCCACACTGTTATAGGTGCCCGACGAGCCTTTGACACAAAACTGCTCGAGATGCTGCGCGCAGCCCACACAGTCGCCACAGGAATCGACAAGACAGCCAACACCGGCCTTGTCACCCACTTTGAAATTTTTGACCTGAGAACCCACTTCAATCACCGATCCGACAATTTCATGACCGGGAACCATAGGAAACTTTGATCCGCCCCACTCATCACGAGCCTGATGAATGTCGGAATGACAAACGCCACAAAACTGAATGGAAATGACAACATCATGTGGACCTGGAGTCCGGCGTTCGAAACTATAAGGGGCAAGTGGCTTATCAGCAGATAATGCGGCATAGCCTTTAGCTTTAATCATTTTCAAAAACTCCATCTGACTTCGAAAGGCTTACCTTTCCATAGGTATCGGCCCATTTCCATGTTAAATTTGGTGACTTAAAAGCCAGTCTCGGGCTAGCGAGGCTTTCCAAGATATATGTGATAAGAGGGCAGCGGATGATCCGAGTCGACAAGCTACAGAAAACCTACCGGATTCCAGAGAAAGACCCAGGCCTGATGGGCTCAGTACGTTCTTTGTTTGATAGACGTTGGATCGATCGGCATGCGCTTGCACCCATATCCTTTGAAGTTGCTCCAGGAGAAATTATTGGTCTCCTAGGCGCGAACGGTGCCGGCAAAACCACATTGATTAAAATGCTCGCCGGCATCATGCATCCCACGGCGGGAACAGCGGATGTGCAGGGCTTTGTACCCTGGGAACGTAAAAACGCCTTCAAGCGGCAGATTGCGATCGTCCTTGGGCAAAAGAGCCAGCTCTGGCCCGATCTTCCCGCTGCCGACAGTCTACTTCTCCTGAGAGAAATTTATGGTCTGGAGCAGGGCGCGTATCAAAAGCGGCTCGACTTCTTTTTGGACACACTCGACCTCCGGAAACTTCTCAAGACTCAAATTCGCCGACTCAGTCTCGGTGAGCGTATGAAGTTTGAACTGGTGGCAGCGCTTATTCATGAACCGAAGGTGATATTCCTCGACGAGCCGACGATCGGTCTCGACATCGGATCTCAGCGGGCCATTCGGACTTTTCTCAGTGACTACAGGCGCACCTTTAAGCCAGCAATGATCCTTACGAGTCACTACATGGAAGATGTCGAAGCTCTCTGTGAACGCCTCCTCATCCTTCGTGAAGGGGAACTCGTCTACGAAGGCAAGCTGAGTAACATCAGCGAGAGCTACGCCAATGGCCGGAATATTCGTCTGCAGCTTAAAGATGATTCGGTGAAGAAGCTTCTCCTTGAGAAGTTTCCGGCGATGAAAGAAGACGCGGAGCAGTCGGGATTGATGAGACTTCACATCAACAAAGATCAGGTAAGTGAAACCCTTCTCGGCATTTTGAATGTGGCACCTGTCACCGACCTTGCAGTGGAAGAAGAGGATCTCGGTAATATCATCGATTCTCTGCAGACCCGCCGAGGAGCTGGCAAATGAATGTGAAATGGTTTCCATCCGTCCTCTCGGGACAGGTTCGACTGCGGCTCGCTTATCCCTGGGGATTCTGGGGAAGTCTTCTGGCAGAACTCTTCATCATCGGCGGCATGAACTGGTTTCTCTGGAATGCAGTCGTCGACGCCCGCGGCGGTGTTGGCTTCGAGGGCTATTCGACGATCACTCTCGTGCTCTACACCATGATCACCTCGATCCTGCGCAAAGTGCAGATGAACTCGGATCAATTCGCGGGTATGGCCGACGATATCTACACGGGCGCGCTGAACAAGTATCTTGTCTATCCCGTGCCGTACTATGGTTTTCGTTTTGCGACGCATCTTGGCTCTTCGCTCATGTCCTTCGCCCAATCGATTCTCGCGTTAGCACTTTTTTGGTTTATCGTGGCCAAGGATTCGCAAGCCTTGCCAGGTCTGACTGCGATTGTGCAGTTTGTGAGTCTGGTCTTTCTCTCAATCGGCCTTAGGTTTGTCATCAACTCCGTGATTCAGATCACAGCCTTTTGGTTTGATCAGATCTGGGCATTGATGGTGCTCTTTAGTTTTCTCCTGGCCTTGCTTGGCGGACAACTCATTCCATTGAGTCTATATCCCGCTTGGGCGCAATCGATTCTTTCCTACACGCCTTTTCCAGTCCTCGCAGCTTTGCCGGCTGAAGCCTTGCTTGGCAAACTCCTCTGGGCTGATTATTTCTGGGGCTTTGGTGTGGGAATCTTTTGGGCGGTGGTCTTTTATTTTCTGGGTCAGGTCGTATTTCGATTCGGCATCAAAAACTATTCCGGTATCGGCGCCTAAGTCGTTGGAGTTCTCATGCGCTACTTTAGAATATATCTCAACTTTCTGAGATTTGCGGCTTCCCGGGCCATGCAGTTCAGAGCTGAGCTTGGTTTCCGGATCCTCATGGATATCGCTTTCTATGCGATCTTTCTCGGCTTCTATAAGATCATTTACAGTCACACGCCTTCGCTCGGTGGCTGGAATGAAGAGCAGGCGATCATCTTCGTCAGCGGCTTTATGGTCGTTGATGCCTTACAGATGACGTTCTTCGCCGATATGTATCATTCGTTTCAGCTTCTCTATCGACAGGGAGCTCTGGATCACTACCTGACCAAGCCCATCTCTTCCTGGTTCTTCGTCGGGTTTCGTTACATCAATTTCGCTTCGCTCGCGAATGTTCTCATCTCAGGCTCGATCCTGACCTGGGCAATCATGCGTTATCAGGGGACGCTCCATTGGTGGGCAATTGCAGTCTATATCCTCTTGCTCATGGGCGCGGCCTTTCTCTATTTCCTTGTCCTCTTCTCGCTCCTTATGGTGGTCTTCTGGTGGGAGAATGCGGACGCGATGATGGGCATATATTTTGAAGGCGTAAACTTTGCTTCAAGGCCCCATCACATCTTCAAAGGGATGGTGCGAGGCGTGCTCCTCACGATCGTGCCCTTCTCAGTCTTCGCGTCAGTCCCTGCTCAGGCGCTCTTTGAGCAGGTGGGTTGGTCATCGGCTCTGCACGTCGTACTCGTGATCATCGCTTTCCTTGGAATCAATCTGACTCTTTGGACTCTGGGTTTGAAGCGTTATGCTTCCTCGCTTGGTTAAGGTCGCTTAGAGAGCGTTGACCAGATCGAGCAGTTTCTTCTTCTCGGCATCGGTCATGACCGTATTCTTAGGCATGTTAGCAATGCCGACTCGCCGGGCGATATCCGCTTGTTTGCCGGTCCAGAAGACCAGGTGCGCGGCATCGGAGTGACAACTCAGACAGTACTTGTCGCTAAGAACTTTCAGATCACCGCTGATGGGTGCGTCGGCTGCAGGATCTTTGCCCGTTCCGATCGTGCCTTGATTGGTTTGGCTGATTGTTTCGAGCCAGTTGACCAAGACTGATTTATCGTGCGCGCCCATTTCCTTGCCGAGTTTGGTTTCGGGTGGAGGCATTGCACCATCTTCGGCTGCTGTGAGTTTGAGGCGGCCGATCATCGAGGATTTGAGCGTGTTCCAGGTCTCCTGTTTCTCGAA
>SEDW01000715.1 GCA_004193325.1 Pseudomonadota bacterium
AAAGAAGGCAAAATTGACTACGAAGTAAAAGCCTTCGTCTGCACGGTCGACAAGAAGCAGTGCTTCCCGCAGCAGCACAAGGGTTCAATTGACTGGAAAAAGTCGTAAACGGCTTGCATTTTAGCTTAAATGACGGTATCAGCCTCGTTCCCACGAGGCTTTTTTTATTCCCGATCTAGCCTCTCCTGACATAGGAAAATGCTATGCAAAACATCGCCACAGGACTTCCTTTTGAACAAGGTTTTTCCATGCCCGCAGAATGGGCTCCTCACACCGCCACCTGGATGAGCTGGCCGTTTGACGAGGAAATGTGGCATGGCCATTTGACGGAAGTTCGCGCGGAATATGCGACCTTCGTCAAGACTATCGCACGCTTTGAGCCGGTCCATGTTCTGCTTCGCGATGCGGAAGCACGGGCCACTGCTGAAGCCGCTCTCAAGGGCGTAAAGGATGTTACTTTCCACGACATCGCTCTCGATGATGTCTGGATGCGTGACAACGGTCCGATCTTTGTCACCAACAAAAAAGGCGATATTCGCGCGACCAACTGGGAATTCAATTCCTGGGGTCAAAAATATGAGTGGGATCAGGACAACCTCGTTCCGCCTCTCGTTTCGAAACACCTCGGCATGAGCCGCTATGATATTCCCGTTGTGATGGAAGGCGGTTCGCTTGAAATCAACGGCCTTGGCACCTGTATCACCACCGAGCAGTGCCTCCTTACCGATACGCGGAACCCAACGATGGGCAAAGCGGATCTTGAGAAAGTCTTGAAGGACAACCTTGGCTTCACTCAAGTCATCTGGCTCAATCTTGGTCTCGAAGGCGATCACACTGATGGTCACATCGATACGATCACACGTTTTAGCGATGAGAACACCATTCTCACATCTATGACCGCAGATCCTTTCGATATCAACACAGGCCGTATGCAGCACAACCTTGAAATTCTCAAGGCTGCTCGCAACACAAAAGGCGAAGCGTTTAACGTCGTAGAATTGCCGCTACCCGCAGCGCGCATGTTCCTCGAAGACGGAACCCGCTTGCCAGCGACTTACGCAAACTTCTATATTTGTAACGGAGCGGTCATCGTTCCTCAATATGACGACGTGAACGACAAGCCGGCTCTCGAAGTGATTCGCGCCGCATTTCCCAAGCACGAGACGATCGGTATTCCGTCCCGTTTCATCATCACCGGCGGCGGCAGCTTTCACTGTCTAACGCAGCAACAGCCTAAGGCGTAATTCCCCAAGGCGATTGAGGAGACCGAGAGATGAGCAATCAAGGTTTGGCTCTGATCCAAATGAAGATCAGTAGCGTGATGGAAGAGAATGTGGCGAAAGCCGAGACTTTGGTTCGCGAAGCCGCAGCTAAGGGCGCGAAGATCATTTTGCTCCCCGAACTCTTTGAGAACTACTACTTCTGCCAGCTCGAGCGCGAAGAATATTTCTCCTGGGCCCATCCGCTCGAGGGTCATCCTTTTCTTGCGCGTTTTCAAAAGCTCGCGGCCGAACTCAGCGTGGTCTTGCCCGTCAGTTTTTTCGAAACCGCAGGCCAAGCTTACTACAACAGTCTCGCTATGTTTGATGCCGATGGCAAACGCCTGGGCGTCTATCGCAAATCGCATATTCCCGACGGTCCGGGTTACGAAGAAAAATACTATTTCAACAGCGGCGACAGTGGTTTCAAAACCTGGTCGACCCGTTACGGTAAAATCGGTGTTGGCATCTGCTGGGATCAATGGTTTCCAGAATGTGCGAGAATCATGGCTTTGCAAGGGGCGGATCTGCTGCTCTATCCTACTGCGATCGGCAGCGAACCGGCGGGTGAAGTGGAAACTCCGAACACGCCGGACATGTGGCAACGCGCGATGATCGGTCACGCGGTGAGTAACTCCTGTTATGTGGGAGCGGCCAACCGTATCGGCAAAGAGACCTTTGAGTTCTCGTCTTGCGACTTCTACGGACACTCTTTCCTCAGTGACTATCGCGGCGACAAGCTCGTCGAGGAAAAGGCTGATTTTGAAGGTGTTTTGATTTCTCAGATCGATTTGGAAGCAGCGCGCAAGTTCCGTGCAGGGATGGGATTCTTCAGGGATCGTCGTCCGGAGCTTTATAAGGCTCTCTTGACTTTGGATGGTCAGGTCTAAATTTTTTTGAATCGAATAAGAAAAGCCCGGCAAGTCCGGGCTTTTTTTGCGTCTAGGGGTCGGTTATTTCGGACGGCTGATCTGATCGACTGGAATGTAAGTCTCTTCGGTAGCGCCTGGTATTTTCCATTT
>SEDW01000716.1 GCA_004193325.1 Pseudomonadota bacterium
GGATATGAACACATAATGTTTCCGCGTTCGCTCTCACGCAAAGTCCTCGCAATCATTCTCGCTGCCTCAACGCTGATCACCACAGCATTGACAGCGATCACCTTTTATATCGATTACCGCTCCGAACTTGGTCTCCTCGACCGCAGTTTTGCCCAGCTTGAGCGCCTGACACTCGGTCCGCTTAGCACTGCGGTCTGGAGCTTTGACGATGAGCAGATCTCTAAATTCCTCGAAGGTATCGTGGCCACTGGCGACTTCGTGGAAGCAGATCTCTACGATACGGATGGAACTGAGTTCTATACCTTCCATCGTCCGGATAATGCGCAGAGACAAACTTTTCCCTTCCAACTCATTCTCGAGAGTCCCTCGGTCGACAAGACTTTCAAGCTCATGCTGAACCAGGGGGCAGGTCAGACCCGGGAGGTGGGGACCTTGAGGGTCAAGGCCTCGCGACTCGCCATTCTCCAGCGGCTCTTGCAAAAGTTGATACTGACTTTCGGCCTGCAGGCTATCAAAACGCTCATCATCAGTCTTGTCATCCTGGCCATCGTCCAGAATCTCTTGACTCGCCACATCATGCATGTCGCGCGTTTTCTCGAGAATTTGAGGCTTAATTCTCTCAAATCCACTCAGGCTTTGAGCCTGAATCGAAGCAATCGTTATCCCGATGAATTTGATTCTCTTGTAACCACGGTGAATGCCATGGTTGCTGAACTATCGATCTACCAAAAGCAAAATGAAGATCGACTCAGGGAAAAAGAACGGGAAATTGAAATTCAAAAGATGAATGCAATTAACTCAGCCCGGCTCGCCAGTCTCGGAGAAATGGCAGGCGGTATTGCTCACGAGATCAATAATCCTCTCGCAATCATCGTTGGCAGCGCGCAACGTCTCGAAAGAGAACTCGACAACAACAACTTCAGCCAGGTTCGTAAGTGCTCCACCCAGATTCGTCAGACCTGCGAACGCATCGGCAAAGTCGTCACAAGTTTGAGAAAGCTCGCGCGTGACGGCGAAAACAGCCCACGCACACGGTTCTCCATGGCGAAGCTTGTGCAGGAGGTCCTGAGTCTCTGCGAGGAAAAAATCCGGCAGGACAGCATTACGATCGAAGTCGATATTCAGGAAGATCTGGATCTGATGGGCAATGAGGTTGAGGTCTCACAGGTTCTTTTCAACCTGATTAATAATGCGGCGGACGCGGTGAGGGATCTGGAAAGAAAATGGATCCACATCGTCGGTACAAGACGCAATGGATCCTATGTGGTGTCGGTCATCGACTCGGGCAAGGGCATTCCCGCGCCGATCGCGACGCGAATCATGGAGCCCTTTTACACGACTAAAGAAGTGGGCAAAGGCACCGGGCTTGGTCTCAGCATCTCCCTCTCGATTGCGAAGAGGCACGGCGGGGACCTGAAACTCGATCCAAACTCTCTGCACACCAAATTCGATCTATACATTCCCGAAGAAGGACCGCTCGGCAGCCAAAGCTAGATCAACGGCCCGCGTTGGTTTGTGCGACTTTTTCTTTCTGACTCTTACACTCAGGCATGCTGTCGTTACCGGCATCCAGAGTGCAGAGAGTGGTATTCAGGTAGTAATAGCCAAGAATCTGTTTGTAGTCCCAGGCTTTTTGTCCGGCAAGAGCCGCGGCACCCTGCTGGCTCATGCCCACACCGTGGCCAAAGCCAACCCCTTTAATCAAGATCGAACGAGCCGACTTGGGATCTTTCTCAAGGTAGAAGAGCGGCGAAGGCATTTGCCCGGCAACCTTCCGAAAAATGCTCATGGGCATGGTCTTGTGCTGACCACTCGAATCGATCATCGCCATCGACTTGACTCGGCCCGAGGGCGAGCGACCGACGACTGGAATGACGATACTCTTCAGGCTTTTACCTTTTTCGAGCAGACCCGCCGCACGCAATTCGTTTTCCATCGCCGCGAGCGAGAAATTTCTTTCCCAAACCGACTTCGCCACCTGGACTTCAGGCGCCTCAGGACGAGCGACTGTAAAAGGAATGGCCTGACTCCAGACCGACAAAGCGTCTTCGGTCTGTCCACCGCTATCGGCATGGTAGAAGGCTTGAATTACGTTGCCACGGAAAGTCAAAATCTGGCCTTCAGTCGAGGAAATCGCGAGGTCTGTCTTGTCTGATACCAGGCTGGTCCCGGTATAGGCCTGGAAGTTGATCGTGTCGTCGACGTCCCAGATACGATCCGAGGAGAATCGACGGGCATAGATGAGGTGGTAAACGGCGTAAGTCCTTGCAGCGAC
>SEDW01000717.1 GCA_004193325.1 Pseudomonadota bacterium
ATTCCGAAATTTGTCGCAGGCAAAACCTTCGCGATGCCGGTGCGAACGACCGGATTCGTGCGCCCTGGTTCTATTCAGCGGCACAAATCTCATTGGAATCTTCGGGCCCTGGGATATTTCGGAAACGTACCAACAGTCAGCACTCGTATGGTCTATGAGGCGGCGTCGGTAGCAGATCGTTTGAATCGTATCCTGGGTCTGACAAATCCTGGAAAAGATTGTAGCGCTCGCAGAACCGAAGTCATCAGTTGTTTTGAGAACGCGATACCGACTGTTGCTAAACCCGCACGGGCATTAACATTGGAATGCCTGTCGATGTGTTCGAACTAGTCATCTAAAAACTTAACGACAGTATCCAGCAGGCAAATCGAGGTCCTGCTGCGATGCTTGTTCCAGCCAGCAAACATGGGCGAAGATAAGTCCACTTACTCCACCATTGCCGCAACCGACCCCTCGTGAGGTAATGCCGTAGACCCGAAGCCTGCCGTTCTTCAAGAGACCGTAGGCCGGACCTCCGCTATCGCCTTGGCATGTGTCAACCCCATTACCTCCGAGAATAATTTCGTTTGCGGAATTGAAGGAGGTGCCCGCTAGATATTTATGCACATGTCCAGCAGCCATGTGTTTGACTCCATAAGTTCCGCTCCTGTCCAAGCTCTCCCCCCAGTCTTCGAGTGCGTCGATAGCATCCTGAAGATCCGAGGATCCTCCCGATCCCGCGTGCGGATATTGAGGGGAAGTTGATCCAAATCCCACTAAGAACGTCATCGCGCCTTCTGCGAGGAGCTCCTTCCGCTCATCGTAATTGAGGAGAAGCTTCGGATAGTCGGCGGGAACAAGTTTTAAGCTCAACGGGTTTTTCAACACTAAAAAACCAATGTCGTTATCTTCGCCTTCCCAGTCTGGATGAATACCAATTCTCTCAATCTGGAATGTTCCGATCACATCGTTATATGCCTGGCCGTTACCGACATAGATCCTCAGATCTTTTGCATTTTGACCCTCGAGGCAATGCGCTGCTGTGACAACGAGGTTCGCATTCAAGGCAGTCCCCGTACAGAATATGCCTTCGTCAGCATGAGTGATTCCGACTACTGCCTTCCAACTGCCGGAGGATGTGGGAGAACCTCCGATAATTTTCGTCTCTGAGGAATTTTCGATGCGTTCGTTACAACTCCAAGAAAGACATAGGATCAGAGACGAAGCTAATAGCCTGGAATGGAATTTCATTGCGATAAACTCTCTGAAAAATGAGGAATTGAGACTTACCAACGTCGAGAAATATTGTTTCTTTCGCACCGATTGCAAACTCTTAGTTAAAACAATCTGAAAACACCATCATGTTTAAATTTATTGTTGATTGTTTCGAGATAGACTTTGGTTTTATTCTGCCCAATTGCATTTCGAATCTGAATGACTTCACGAAACCATGAATCGATCATGCTTTTAGTCTTCTTCGCGACATTTTCCTCAACTTCAGCAAATTTAGCGTCGCTTAATTCCTGTTCTTTTATAGCGCTAACATAAGCCATTTTTAATCCACTCCAACTATCCAGAAGTGTATTCTTATTACTTTCCTTAATTTCGTTAAATTTTTGTTTATCATCCAGACTAAGTATACGAGCGAACTCGTCGCATTCATTATCTAAGTCAGTGTCGAACGTCTTAGTTTGAAATCTTCTATCAAATTTAAATAGCGCCTCTCGATCTTGATCTTTCAACGAGTCAACGATTAGCCGTAATAACTCTAAACGCCTTTTTACCGCAAAAACTCTTAAATTTAGGTACTTGGAGTAAATTATATTGAGTTCAACTGACGCTGCCGGGTGATCAAGCAGATAAGTCTCAAGTTCGGCTTTCGCCGCCTCAGCTTCTATATTCGATTTTTTCGCGTCATCCAAACTTTTACGCATCGATGAGATTTGAAAGATTTGCCAAATTGATATATTTGGCTTTGGCATATTTTCATGATTTTTCTCGCCCTTGACTGCTATACATTCATAACCGAAGCCTTCAACTGTGACGAAACTCATCGAGACTAAGAACGCAATCGTCAAATTGAAAACAGATTTAGCCATGTTTCATACCTTTAAAAGTGGAGCTTAAGCCCATTTGAGAATTCGTTATGTTTAAAGCGAATATAGGTGCGCTATTAACGTGCTTATCACTCTTCACGGTATTGAATTGTTACCTACGTTCTTATGCATTCAGACGTTGAACGATTTGAATCACGGCGCTCTGCAGAATAATTACACTTATAACTTTTCCTTCAA
>SEDW01000718.1 GCA_004193325.1 Pseudomonadota bacterium
ATCAAATACGTGCAGGTGCCCGCGGAAGTCTTGAAGAAGACCTATATGCAATATGGAGCCTCTGATGCAGCGGCGCAGAGCGTGATTGATATTCATGAGGCTGTGGGACGGGGGACTTTCAATCGGATTAAGAGAACCAAAGATAATTCGACAGCGACTTCATTTGCCGAGTGGTTCGATGCGAATATGAAGGTCTTGCTTGCTTGATTGTGGCTGTCGATTGGAACGGATTTACTGCTAAAACATAAAAGCCAAGTCGATGGACTTGGCTTTTTTTGACTATTTAACTGCTGGCACCGGAGCTGCTGCTGGCGCTGGGGGTTCTGGCAGAGCTGGCATCACCTTCTTAATCTCTTCCATCAATTCAGGCATTGCCTCCTGATTGATTTCTTGAATCATGGCCATAGTCTTGGTCATGATCTCTGGCTGCTTCGAGATGAAATTCTTTCCAACTTCACTCTTATAGAAAATCACAACATCCTGAAGTTCTTTGACTGTGAAAGTCTCGGTGTAGAGCTTGGCGAATTTTGGGCCAAGCTTTTCCCAGGTATAAGTCTTCGCCGTAAACTTCATGACCACATCGCGCAATTCGGGTGGCATTTGCTGCGTGGCGACTTCCATTGATTGACCCATACTGTGCTCGATGAGTCCTCGCGCATGAGTGAGTTCAAGAACTTCCTGAGCGAGTTTTTCGCGAAGTTCGGGGCTGTCGCTGTCGGCTTTGATTGAGGCCGATGGCTTGTCTGCCGATGTTGTTTTTTCTGCTGAAAAGGCGGTTGTAGTCATGAGACTGAGGAGGAGCGAAGCGAGGATAAGTCTTGTCATGTTGGCCTCTAGATTTGAATCTTGGGAAATTTCTTTTCTAGTGTATTGGACGGCTTGTTTAGCAGCTTGTGCGCAAAAGCTCATTGATTAATTGACGGCCCATCTGAGATTCGTTCTCATCAAAATCAAATCTTTAATGCTTTTGAATAGATGCACGATCAAGGGATCGATGGATTTTCTGAACATCTAGAGGCCGACATGGATTTTGAACCGAAAAAGACGGGCTTACTTGCTTCAATGGGCATGGGTATTTTGCTTAGTCAGCAAGCTACAGCGCAGAGCAGCAATCCTGCGGCTCGCTACAGCAAGACGCCCATGGGATATCTGATTGTTCTAAGGCAAGGAGATCAGGTCGTAGAGGAATTGGAGAAATTTGCAGTGGCGGAAAAGATTCCAAGTGCCAGCATTCAAGGCCAAGGTTTTGTCAAAGTCGAATTTGGTTACTGGAATGCGAAGACAAAAAAATTCGACCCGAAAACATTTGAAGGGGAACTTTCAGGCTTGACTGGCAGTATCGCATGGAAGGATGGAAAACCATCTATTCATGCGCATGGAGTTGTCGCAGGAGCGGATTTCGTCGCTTATGCAGGACACATTTTGAAAGCCCAAGTGGGGACTGGCTCGCTGGAAATATTCGTCAATGTGAATGATAAGAAGCTGGAGAGATTTGTAGATCCGGCAATTGAAGCGAATGTGTTGAGTGTAGATGGCTCCAAGAAATGAGGGGAAGCTCTCCGAAAGGGTTCGGAGAGCCTGTTTTTCAACGGTTGGAAAGAGATATGATTTTCGAGACTGACGGCACACCAAAGTTATTCAAGATGAAGAGATGATAAAAGCCTGGTGTCGCAACATTGGAGGTTGCTGGCATCCTGGCCTCGATCGAATCGCCTTTTTTGGTAAAGCTCAAATCGATAAAGCGCTGATCGAAATCAAAGGAATGCGTGACAGCTCCGGTTTTGATCAACACCACTTTTGAAACTTTGCCGCTAACTCCAAATTTTCCGTTTTGCCCGTAAGCCTGTTCTTCGCTGCCGCTCGTTATGCTCGGGCGGTCGGCGCGGCCACCGTTTTCGTTGAAGAGATAGGGTGGATAGTAGATCTCAGCGTTGAGATTGGTTTGTGGCCCAGGAGATCCTCCGCCTCCAACGAGGACAGTTGCATCGGGGAGAAGGAGGGCTGTGGAATGATAGAGTCTAGCTTTGGTCGCTGGCACCAGGGGCCGGAAACTTTTGGTGGCTGGGCTCCAGAGTTCGGCGGTGTAGCCGAGGTCCTGGAGCTGGTTCTCACGCGAGCTCCCGCCGCTGACGAAGATTTCGCCGGAGGGCAGCACTGTAGAGTTGCCCCAGGCGCGTTCAAAGGCCATCGGATTGAGACCGGTAACGACTGGACTGCCACTCGTTAGATCGACCTGAATCGCCTGATCGGATGCGCGGGCTCCGATGTTGC
>SEDW01000719.1 GCA_004193325.1 Pseudomonadota bacterium
ACCTTTGAATGGGTCACGACGGGTGACGACGACAATTCCGATTGTCGCCACACCGAAATCAAACTCGACCTGGGCCTTCGCTACGTGATGCCCTGATACTTTGTTCTCTTAGAGACTTTTAAAAAATCTGAAGATAATAGGAGTTGAGCCATGGATCGGCTTAATCTGAAAATGAAAAGACCACGTTTCCGCAAACCATTAGGGTTAGCATTGGTCTTGTCCGCAATTTTTCTACAACCGACCAATGCAATAGCCGAACGCAGCATCGAGGATTACTCGATCTATGCATCGGCTGGAGGCGGTTACACTCACATCAATCCCGACAAAGGTGGTGAGACCAGCAAAAACGGTTACCACCTCTTGCTCACAGGCTTCGGCGAAGTCTCATCCACCAACTGGGTTTACCAGGCGGGTGGCGGTTTGTTTTACAATCGAATCTACAGCGACGGTGAAAAAGAATATCCGGGCTCAACCGCCGGGACTGTCAAACGTCAAAAAAATCTTCGTATTGAAACTCGTGCCGGCGAAGCTGAAATCGGCGCTCGCTATAAACTCATCGGGACTTATGAAGTCGGCCTGATCGTTCGCGCACTCTTTGGAACCTCTCTATCCTTTTCCCAGGAAAAAGACGAATCGACCAAAATCTTCGCTGGCCCTCATGCAGTCTACCGTATGAGCCAGAGTTCCGACTGGCTGAGACGCATGGATCTCAGTCTTACGACCGATTTCAATGTTCCGCATCGCCGGGTCTATCTCTTGACTGCTGGCTTTGCGATCGGCAAGACTTTCAAACGCGCCCCCGAAGAGCTGCCGCCCACGCCACCAGCTCCGGTCCCGGCGCCCGTTGTCGAAGATCGTTATGAAGAGATCCTCGCGGACAAGGTCATCAACTTCCCGAGTGGAAGCTCAGAAGTTCAGGGCGCGGCTCTGCCCTTTCTCAAAGAACTTGGCCAGTTCCTCAAAGCCAATCCAAATCTTTGGAAACAAATCGATGTTGAAGGCCACACCGATGCCAACGGCAAACTCGCTTACAACATGAAGCTCTCAAAAGACCGGGCTTCTGCTGTGAGAAAGGTTATGACTGGCGAAGGTGCAGATTCTGCTAAAATCAAATCAGACGGATTTGGCCCAACTCGCCCCCTTGTAAAAGAAGACAGCGCTGAGGCTCGGGCCACCAACCGCCGCGTGGTCATGGCCTTTACTGTCAATGGCCGTGAGGAGCGTAATGCGCTTAGCATCAAGATCCAGGAACTTCGCAAAAAGTATTTCAACGAATAATTAAGCGATTAAATCTCTCAGCAAAACATCCCTTCCGCTCTCCGGGAGGGATGTTTTTTTACAGGAGTATTACAATACAAATGCCTCGGGAAAGGTAGGATAGGCCAGTATCAGTCTCGAAATGACTGCTCAGCTACCAGGAGGCTTTCCCATGAAAACAAATAAAGGTCGCGCTGCACCTAACGAATCCGAAGAACTCGACTGGGGAATTATCGTCTTTTTAACAGTTGCCCACATTCTTGCAATTGTCGGTCTCTTCAATTTTTCCTGGAAGGCTCTAGCAGCATTCGCCATTTTCTATGTAATTTCCGGAATGGGGATCACTTTTGGTTTCCATCGCCTTTTCACCCATCGCTCCTTCAAGGTTCCGAAATGGATCGAGTATGTCGCGGCTTTTGCCGGCACTCTGGCTCTCCAGGGTTCGGTTTTGCAATGGGTGGCACACCATCGCATGCATCACGCATTTTCTGATGCGACTCGAGATCCGCACGATTCCAGTCGTGGGTTTTGGTTTAGCCATCTTTTCTGGACTTGTTACAACGATCCAGGCCGCGATGATTTCGCAGTCCAGAAAAAATTTGCGCGCGACATCGCCGCAGATCGTGTTCTTCTCTTCATGTCCCACGATGCGTTTCTAATCGGCGCTCAACTCGCACTCGGCACAGCGCTTTGGTATTTCTTCGGTGTTGAAGTTATGCTTTGGGGAATCTTTGTCCGCCTCGTCGCTCTTTATCATGCAACCTGGTTCGTCAACAGCGCAGCGCACCTTTGGGGTTACCGCAACTATGAAGTCGGTGATCGTGCAACGAACTGCTGGTGGGTGGGCCTGATAACATTTGGCGAAGGCTGGCACAACAATCACCACGCTTTTTCAAACGTGGCTCCGGCTGGGCATCGCTGGTGGGAAATTGATACGACCTGGATGCTGATCAAGACTTTGAGTTGGGTTGGGCTCGCTCGAGACATCAAGCTGCCGCCACCTTATAAGTC
>SEDW01000720.1 GCA_004193325.1 Pseudomonadota bacterium
CAGCCCGATACGATCGAAGCTGTGACAAAACTCCCAAGGGCTTTTAAAGACAAATTGTTGCCAGCCATGGACCGAAACTCCCAAATCAAATCTGATCAGCCTTATAAGAATAGCATGAGATATTCCTGGCTTAGGAGGGCAGCTCTTGCCTGGCCCTGCTTCTTTGCCCTTTGCATATTTCCCTCGAGAGAGCTAGATTCTGGAGTCCTTCAGCCAGAAGGTTCTTAAGCTAAGCGAGAAATGAGTGTCCGGCATGGGTCAAGAGATTTGGAGTGGTATTGTTTTAGAGTTTTCGGATTTTCCAAGTGTTGAGACCTGGGTTCGCATGCTCGTGCGTCTTCTCTTCGCCACTGTTTTCGGTGGGCTCATTGGTTACGAAAGGGGAAGGAGCGGTAAGGCTGCGGGGCTCCGCACGCATATGCTCGTCTGCCTAGGAACCGCTTTCGTTCTGGCTGTGCCTCAGCAGGCCGGTATGCAATTGATGGATATGAGTCGGGTCATTCAAGGTGTGATGGCTGGGGTGGGTTTCATCGGTGCCGGAGCGATCTGGAAGGGTCATGGCAAGGGCGACATTGAAGGTCTGACGACCGCCGCCAGTATCTGGTTTACCGCTGCGATCGGAATCGCGGTCGGACTCGGCAGGGAGTCGTCAGCTCTCCTGGCTGTGATCTTTGTCCTCGCCGTCCTCAGGCTGACACCAAATGTTCGCAAGAAAAAAGATTAAAAAAAAGGCTCCCCGCGGAGCCTTCTGTCATTTGCCGATTTGCTTTTTAGCGCCGGTCGACATCTGCTTTTGCAAACCAATCTCATAGTGAACGACTAGTTTTGGATAAAACTCTGTGGCTTTGTCGTCAATCGCCCGAGGCTGAATGATGGTGAACTCCCGGATGTTGCTCATGTTCGATTCCTTTACACTCGACCAGCCAGCAAGAAGATCTTCGTAAGAGAGATCACCGGTTTGTCCGACGGAATGGATACTGAATTGAAAGATGCTGATATTTCGCTTCGTCAGGTTATAGGCTTCGATAAAGGTCTTACCAGGGCCTTTCGGGAAATGGATCACCATCAGAATCTGAGGTGTTCCATCGCTTTTGTAAATACCCTTGAGGGTCTTGAATTCTTTAAGCGCGGGCACCTTGATACTTTCTTCGGCTGCTTCCGCACGGTGGCTTGGGATTGTGATGAGGAGGAGGGAGGAGAAGAGAAGACAGATAGAAAGAGCTACAGATTTCATAAGTTCACCCCTATTAAAAAGATTCCAGTAAGACTGTAATCAAAAATACGAATCCTGTGCGAACCAGCGTTTTGAGATCCTATGCATTAAGCCTAGCACAATTGCGGCAGGAGAAATCATATTTCTTCTCCTCCTCCGAAACGCAAAAAAGCCGCAAATTGCGGCTCTTCACTTATCTAAAATTTATTCTCTTCGTCAGTAGGTAGCTCGGGTCAAACCTTGACCGCCTCGTGGAGCCGCGAGTTGATTACGACCGCTCACAGTTTCGTTGAGTGTGAGGAAGTCATAGAGCACCCCAAATCCAAAAAGTCCGAGAGTACAGAGCCAGACCAGGCCAGAACCCCATTTGCCCAGATAAAAGCGATGCACACCAAACACGCCGAGGAAGGTGAGGAGGATCCAGCTCAGGTTGTAATCGTAGGCTCCATCGAGGTAGCGGCTCTCCGCTTCACGGTCCATAGCTGGGATGAGGAAGAGGTCAATGAACCAACCCACACCGAGGAGGCCTGCTGTGCAGAACCAGAGGATACCGGTGATCTTCTTTCCAAAGTAAAAACGGTGAGCGCCCATGAATCCAAAGATCCACAGGATGTATCCAACGACGACCGAATGCGTGTTCTTCTCTATCACTTCAATCTCCTCACAAACTCCGTCAATTATCCTGGTTTAGGACTATGACAAAAGATCTCTCTTCGATGAAAATACCCTTGGATTTATAAGAAAGCGAGTAGAGCGCCGAAATTCTGAATAAACATTGATTTTATGAATGATTTTCATCGATTTTGCTTAGTCACAAGCTGTTACACATTTCTGGGATATCACCACCTACGGTTAGCAAAGCCCTAGAATTCATCTCAAATATGAGCGTGACGCAGCAGTGAATTAACCAGCCGGCCAGAAACCAGCTTGAGATTATTCAGAGCCTTTGTTAGAAGCGCTCCAGTTATGCGTAGACGAACACTTTTTCCAAGGTCAAACCCATGATGCAAAAGAGTTACACAGCGATCCTCGCCCTCGGACTCAGCCTTCTTTC
>SEDW01000066.1 GCA_004193325.1 Pseudomonadota bacterium
TTCATAGGCGGACCAATTTGCGAAACGGAAGCCTACGATCAGGACGAAGAAGCAAGCCATACCTTCCGGGGACCGAACGAGAGAAATGCCTCTATGTTCAAAGAGCCTGGCACAATCTATATCTATCGTTCTTATGGAATTCACTGGTGCATGAACATCAGCACAGGATCAAAGGGCCGAGGCGAAGGCGTCTTGCTCCGGGCCATGCATGCGACTTTTGGTGCCGAAGAAATGCTGGCCGGCGCTTCAAATTCTCCCGAGAGAATCTGTAGCGGCCCAGGACGCCTCTGTGCTGCGTTGAGGATCGATAAAAGGTTTGACGGGATGATGATTGGCATCGAAGGCATTTCGATCTGGAAGACCGAACTGAAAGAAACTTATGAAACGGTGATGGGAGCGAGAATCGGGATTTCAAAGGCACTTGAACTGAATTGGCGATTTGGAATCAAGGATCATCCCAGCCTCTCCAAACCCTTTCCCAGAGAAAAATCTTTGGCGAAGACAAAAAAAAGGCGATCGTAGGCGAACTCTACGGGTTCAGAGCGTAGGAATACTTTGGACTCTTCTTTGCATACCCAGGCCTAGGACATTGAGGCCGCTTGGAGGCCCTCATCCCTTTTCAGGAGAATCAGAGATGGCACGCAAAACCGATAGCAAAGAAACCACGGCAAGCCGCAAGAAAAGCCCTAAATCAGCTGCGGAAACCGACGTTCTGGAAGCGGCTCCAGTCAAAAAGCCTCGCGCTGCCAAAGCCAAGACTGCAAAAAAAGCGTCGGCATCAGCTGAGGATAAGCCGAAGAAAACAGCGACAAAAAGAGGAGCCGCATCGGCTAAAGAGGAAGCGGCCACATCTGCCAAGGACGCGATCAGCTCGGCACGTGAAGCCATCAGTTCGGCCCGCGAAGCTTTGAACTCTGCAAAAGATGCAATTATTTCCGCACGCGACGCGATTAGTGCCAGCAAGGAGTTTGACAGTCCAGCTGAGCGTTCAACCGTACTCAAAGAGTTGACAAGTACTCTTAAAGGACTTTTCTCTTCGCATTCCAGTTCTCATTCAGACTCCTCGAATTCCAATCATCCTTGATTTTTTTCTTATATAAAAAACCCGCAAATCCTCATGGGATCTGCGGGTTTTTTGCTCTTGGTGATCAGTTAGCGCGAGGAATGACACATTCCGTGTACTCAACCTTTTTCCCATCGACGGTCATCGACTTGATACCCGTCGTTGCTTGTGAACAGGCGTGAATTGGTTTCAGAATACCACTGAAATCAAAACCACTGGCGAGCGCATCGACCGGCTCGGAGCCTTCGCGGAAGGCATAGAGGAAGTCAGGGATTACAAGTTTCGTGTCTGTCGCTTTCAAATCGCCCCACTCACCACCGATGAGCTTATGGTCCGCATCGAATTCGAGAGTGTAAGTGTATTTGATGCTCGAGATCCGTTTCTGATCAAAGTCAGCGGCGTAGTCCAGCGATGGCTTCGCAGGCTCTGACGACCAGAGGACTTCGGCCTGTACGACGCTCAGGAATGCGGTGCCAGGCGCACGGTAACGGAACAACGCATCATCAACAGCGGCTGCATCTTCGAGAGGTCCAACGGTAAAGCGAGCGCCGTACACAGGTTGGTTCCAGACCTGACCCGTACGAGTCCGGTCCATGACGAAGCCGAGATTTTTCTTACCGAGGTATTCGGTGAGAACGGTATGAAAGCTCGCCGGATTCACGTCCCAGCAACCGTAGAATTTTACAGTTTTAACGGCAGTCAGGGCATCCGTGTCTCCGCTCTCCACAAAAGACTTCATTGCCTGAGTGTCGCTTGAGAGAAAGTAGCTAACCTTTCCTGAAGCAGTCTTTTCGATAAGGTAGCCGGCTGCACTCTGATTGACCATGATCTGATAGATCCGGCGGCCACTTGCCGCAGCTCCTGGGAGATATTCATCCATCATGGTGAAAGTCGTGACGCTGCCATCGGCTGAAGTATAAGTCCCTGTCGCGCCGCGGGTGTCACCGGCCATCGGGATTTCCCCGTGAGCTTCAGCCGTATTTTCATTGCAGCGACGACCGAGGAAGTACTGATCGTCATCGGGAGAATGATCAGCCCAGGCCTTGGTCAGCAGACCGCGGATATCGCCTTCACCAAACAAAATTTCTTTATCGTCGATCTTTACGAGGACGGAATGCTTAGGTGCATCGTGCATAAGAGCGGCAGGCGCCCAGCCGTGACAATAGCCCATCCAGCTCCAGTCCTCTCCGCTATCCTTTTCATCGCGGTACTGATAGCGGGAGCTTTTATTGTAGGTCAACCAGCGATCCCAGCCTTCAGCTGCCATGGGGGACCAGCTTTTCAGAGTCTTCGACTTGCCGAAAGTCGTGAAGAGGTCAGCAATGACTTTTCTCTTGGCTGTGACATCAGAAGCATCCTTGATGCTTTTTTCCACTTCGAGAAGAGCGTTGATCTCATCTTTCAACAGATTTTCGTCCGTAGTCTTTTGCCAGCGGCTGCGATAGAGAATATCGTATTTTTCGCCGGGAGAAAGATTCACGTTGAGCTTCTTCGTATTGATCTGGTCGAGCTGATCCTGCCAAAAGCTTGAGAGGCCGAGGTCGCTTGGATTGGAGGCAATTTTGCCCCAACGGCGAGCCATCCCTGCCTCGGTCAGAGGCCAGTACGTGTCAGACCAGGGAAGCTTTTTGGTAAAGACCTGCTTGGTCGCCGCGATGTCCTCGTAACTCGGCATCGAGTTGAGTTCAAAGCGGCCGATGGTATTTCTTGAATCCGGAGCTTCCTTCAGTCCGCTCTCGCTACCGTCGGTGCAGGCACTGAGCGCGAGGAGAAGGCCGATTGCTATCGTTTTATTTTTCATTATCAATTCGCTCCTGCAAGGACTTCAAACTGATCAGCGGCTTTAAAACAGCCGACGTCTGTACCATCGAGCTCGCGGCTCAACTGACAAACTTTGGCCGCTTGCTGAAGAAGTAGGTTAGAAGCCTGACTCGCGAGTTTGGAACGGGTGATGATGCTGCTGCAGCTCTTATTCTTGCCAAGATCTGGAATCGAAGAGCCGCTTTTGAAAGATTTGACTTCGGTCCCAAGCGAGGCGCTCATGAAGAGGGCTGCTTCGTTGCCAGCTGTGCTCGTGCCCATGCTGTGATCAAAGCCGTAGCTCAATCCGCTTTCGAAAAAGCTTTTGTCAGTGCCGCAGCTTGATTTGCGGGTTTTGGCATCCATATTGAATCCCAAGGTGCCGTTCCAACCCGCGCTATTTTTGGCTGCGAATCCGGTGACGCTTTGAACTTCTGCCTGAATCTTGCCATCTTCGCAGATCGTGGCGCGATAGATGCTTCCCTGCTCCGCATCGAAGCGGATCATATACTGACAGTTGGGAAAGCTGAGTTCTGGTTTTGGATCGAGAATCCAGATACCGGCGTAAGGACTGATCGAGCCTTTGAAGAGAGTCGCGAGATCATCGGCCTTCTCGCTGGTCGCGATTTCAAGCCGGGATACCAGAGCCTTTTGCTCGTCGATCGCCGCTACGCTGGCGTTGACCTTGTCTTCAAGACTTTTAATCTTGGCAGCGGCATCGGCGTCGCCCGATATTTTCAAGGCTTCGATTTCCGCCCTTTGGGCTTCGATCTCCGCTTCTTTGCTCATCGTATCGCTCTTAAGGGCTGCAAGTCTTTGCTCGAGGTCCTGCAATTCAAGAGGGGCCTGAGCTGCCGCAAGCTCGCTTTGCAGCTGGGCATTTTGCGTCGCAAGACTTTCGTTCTCGCGTTTGAGTTTGTCATCCGAATCCGAGTCGCTACAGGCGCTCAAAAATCCAGCGCTCAACATAGCAACCCATAGCCCTTGCTTAAGCTTCATATATCTTCCTGTGTCTGCCTGAGATGTCGATTGAGGAATATGCTTCCATGTAAGCACTCAATAGGTGAGGTCCATTGCGCGCGCAAGGCCTTTCCTTCACAGAATTGCGCCGAAAGCCCCCGAATAGGGAATGCTTTCGAGCATTTATGAAGGCTTAGGACATTTTTCCCGTTTTCATTCTCAGGGAGGCAGGAAAACTGGCTGTCGGGTCAGGAATCGAGATCCCATTTGAGCAGGATTTTGCCAATATTCTCTTTTGATTCCATGTACTGATGCGCGTCCCGCACTTCTGCATAGGGATAGACACGGTCTATGATCGGTTTATAGTCACCGGATTCAAAGCGAGCTTTAGCATCACTCCAGAATTCAGCGATGAGCTTACCCTTCTCGTCGAGGCTTCGGGACCGAAGACTTGAGCCTATGATTTGCAGTCTTTTGGAGACCACTTGCCGGAGATCCATTTCACTCTTGGCACCGCCGCCCATCCCGACGAGTAGGAGTTTGCCCTCGACAGCCAGAGCCTTGAGGTTATTCTGAAAGTGCACCGCACCCACGAGATCGAGTATGCAGTTGACGCCGCTGCCCGCGCTCTTTTCGAAGATGACTTTGACAAAGTCCTCGGTCTTATAATTGATGAGATGATCAGCACCAAGCGCTTCGCAGAACTTTAATTTCTTATCGGAACTCGCTGTGACAAAGACCTCGGCACCAAAGCGTTTGGCAATCTGAATAGCCGCAGTGCCGACACCACTCGCACCGGCATGAATGAGCAGACGATTCCCCTTTTCCAGTTTGCCGAGCCAGATCAATTCAAGATAAGCCGTGAGAAAGACTTCCGTGACTCCACCCGCCGCGACGAGATCGAGATTATCCGGGAGCTTCATCACCTGATCGTAACGAACGGCTACTTTCTCCGCATAACCGCCACCGGATAAAAGCGCCATCACTCGATCGCCGACCTTGAGGCCGCGGCCAGATGCGGCAGCACCGACTTCCTCGATGCGCCCCGACACTTCGAGGCCAATCAAAGGCGAAGCACCGGGGGGAGGCGGATAGAGACCACGCCTCTGCATGAGATCGGCTCCATTCAAGCCGCTCGCCTGCACCTTGATCATGACTTCATCCGCTTCGATCTTGACGGAATCCAGGGCCGCGAGGGAAAGCACATTCGTTTCGCCAAATCCCTCTGCCACGATTGCCTTCATGCCATATCCTTAATTCGCGTTTGCCGCGCTGTTACCGTTACTCTTTGTGCTCGTGTTGCCATTGCTGTCGAGACCGCGGCGCACCAGCTCATCCTCAACATCTTCAATTTTTGGCCGACGGTCACCGGCCACCAAATTACCATTCGCATCGTGATGAAGGCCAATATCTTCCGCACGGAATCGACTCAAATATGTGAGCCATCTCAAGAGCATTTCGTTATCGAGGGTTTGAACTTCCGCCTTTGACATACTTTCCATTTTGACTTCCCTTATTCTGTGTGACTTGCGTGTTTTTCCAAGTGGGCATAAGCCTTGCAAACATCATGGCAAAGAGCAGCTCTCGCAGCTGCTCCAACAAACTTAAGGAGTTAGTCATGGGCGTTAAAGACACATCAATCGGCCAAGTTCTTACTTTCGGTGCTCTTGCTCTCGCCGGACATCAGGCTTACCGCTACTTCAATTCGAAAAAAGCTGCCAATGCCTCGCTAACTGGCAAAGAAGACAGCACTATGGACAACCTCCTCGCCGGAGCTTCCAAAGTTAAGCAGACCCTTCTCTCTGCTCGCGAATCACTCCGCGTCAATTGATAGCCGAATATCCTGCAGCGATTTCTGGGCTGTATTCAGCCCAGGACATGTCTTTTTCCTCAATCACTCCCAGATCAGTTGAATTCAGTTGCGCCAGAGGCTAAAACGAAGACTCGTTTCTCTCTTCACGCGCAGGATTTTGACCATGGCCGAAACTCTCGATCCTCCTATCGAATCCAGCGCTCTTCGCTTCGATTGTCCCAAGTGTGGAGGGCAAAGAAGTTTCGATGCCGGCAAAGGCAGTCTTCCCTGTGCGAATTGTGGTTATGAGGAGAGCGTGGCGAAGGCGAAGCAGGAGAAGCAAGGCATCGTTGAATATGATCTCGAAGACGGTCTCAAGAATCTGCCGGAACGTGGTCTAGGGCTCGAAACGAAAAGCAGTGCTTGCCAGAGCTGTGGAGCCATCATTTCTTTTGGAACGACTGATGTGGCGATGAGCTGCAGTTTTTGCGGCAGCTCGAACGTCCTCGAAATCAATTCCCATCGCCAAACGCTTCGCCCCGAATCTCTCGTGCCTTTTCAAAAGACCAAAGCTGCCTCAGAGGAACAGTTTAAAGCCTGGATTAAAGCTCTTTGGTTTCGGCCTAACAATCTTAAACAGCTTGCGGAAATCTCGAAGATTCAAGGCGTCTATATCCCCTATTGGGTTTTTGATGCCAGAGTCGATTCCGACTGGCGAGCAATGGCCGGACATCATTATTATGTGACCGAGACCTATAGCGCCAACGTCAACGGCCGCATCGAACAGAGGACTCGTCAGGTGCAAAAAACCCGTTGGGTGCCAGCGGCTGGATCCCGCCATGATCTTTATGACGATTATCTGATCTGTGCTTCAAAGGGTTTGCCTCATGAGCTCGCGCTGCGGCTTGAGACCTTCGATACGAGAGACCTCAAGGCCTACGATCCCTCCTACATTGCCGGCTGGCGCGCGGAAGAATATCAGCTCGATCTCAAACCAGCTTGGACGCAGGCCGTTCATGATCTCGAAGCAAGTCAGGAGCGACGCTGCGGAAATGATGTTCCCGGCGACACCTACATGGGACTTCAGGTGCAAAACCGTTTTTCAGAAACACGCTTCAAACACATTCTCCTCCCCATCTGGATCGCCGCCTATCGCTACAAGGGCGAGGTCTATCAGTTCCTCGTCAATGGTCAGACCGGCGAAGTCGAAGGCAATGCGCCCTACTCCTACTGGAAGATCGGTTTTTTTATCCTCTTCATCGCCGTGCTGCTGCTCACAGCTCTCGTCTTCTACGGTGCAGCGTCGCAGCAATCCTCTCAGTACTGATGCTCAAATCTGAAGAAACAAAAAAGCCCTCGATCCGAAGATCGAGGGCTTTCTGATACTAAGTCCTATTTCTTGGCAGGAGCAGCGGCAGCAGGAGCCGGCGCATCTTTTTTCTCTTTGTCCTTGCCAGCTTCGATCACATTCTTGGCTGCATCTTTATCCTTGGCTGCAGAAGCGTCAGAGACGGCTTTCTTTTTGTCCTTTTCCAGGGCCAGCTTTACGGCTGGGAGAACTGGAGCGGCAACGTCTAGCTTCTTCTTGCCAACCATCTGGATGTAGTCAGCTGCGATACGAACCGTTTCCTGGAGGTAGACATCGTCTTTGAGATTGAAATCTGGAGAGTCATTCAAGGCATCTTCCGGATCCGAATCTTTTTTATCTTTGTCTTTCTCGTCCTTTTTCTCTTTTAGAGAAACGCGGTTACGGTCTTCTTTGTTTTTGCGGTACTTGGCGATCTCATCACGAATTTTAACGAACTCAGTGTCTTTCGCGATACGAACATCCGAACGTTTCTTCAGCTCAGGAACGAAAGGCTTGATGAGATTGAACTTGGTGTATTTCGCTGTCTTGATTTCTTCGTAGGGAAGCGCGTAGTCGTAGAACTTCTCTCCGACTTCAAGCTCATCGACGATGCTTGGCAGAACGATATCAGACGCGACACCTTTCAGCTGAGTCGAGGCTCCAGAAGCGCGGTAGAACTGGTTGACCGTGACTTTAACCGCACCCAATTTTGGAGCGAGGTCGTTGAGGTTCTGAACAGTTCCCTTACCAAAGGTATGAGAATCACCGACGATGATACCGCGGTTGTAGTCCTGAATCGCACCGGCAAAGATCTCACTCGCAGACGCCGAATGACGGTTGATCATAACCAGAAGAGGACCGTCGTAAGCTGTGCCTTCATCCGGATCGAAGTAAGTCTCAGTCTCGTTGTTACGACCTTTGACCTGAACCACTGGGCCGGCACCAAAGAAGAGACCAGCTGTGCTGATCGATTCGTCGAGACCACCACCACCGTTAGAACGAAGGTCAAGGATGACCGCATCAACACCTTTGTCCTGAAGAATCTTCAGCTGCTCGCGAGTGTCGTTTGAAGACGAACGGTAGTTTTTAAGGCGTTTTTGACGACCTTCAAAGTCGATGTAAAAGCTTGGAAGTGTGATCAAACCGACTTTCATGTGTTTCGGCTTGCCGTCTTCGGTGACGTCCACTTCGATAACATGGGACGAAGCCTGTTGGTCGACGAGCTGGATCTTCTCACGAACGATCGGCACGATGACTTTGGTGGCTCCCCCGGTCGCATCGCGCATAACGGTCAACTTCACAGTTGTGTTACGGGCGCCGCGGATTTTCTTCACCACATCCTGGAGATCCATGTCGATGACATCGATCGGCTCGCCATTGTCTTGAGCGACAGCGATGATCTTGTCATTGATTTTCAAAAGACCGCTCTTCTCAGCCGCTCCACCTTTGACAAGGCTAGCGACGCGAGTGAAACCATCTTCCGAACTGAGTGATGCGCCGATACCTTCAAGAGAGAGACGGGTACGGATACGGAAATCTTCGAGTTCTTCGACCGGCATGTACGAGGAGTGCGGGTCGAGAGCTGTCGAGAATGCGTTCAGGAACACGCCGTAGACCCGGTCTTTGGTCAAATCATTTTGACGTTTGACCTGCAATTCATAGCGTTTTTTGATCTTTTCGCGGGCTTTGTCAAGGTTGTTGTCAACACTCGACTTGAGAGTGAGAAGCTGGAACTTGATGTGTTTTCTCCAACGCTCATTCACTTCTTCAATTGTCTTGGGATAAGCCATGTTCTTACGATCGACGTTCAAATATTCGTCGATGGTGAAGTCCTGCTTGTCTGCAATGGCTTTCTGAACGAATTTGTTTCGTTCCTGGAAGCGCTGGGTATAACGATTCATAATCTCGTCAATCGCAGAACAATCAAGGCTGCCGCCGATCATGTCATCCAATTTCAAAGAGTACTTCTTGTTAAACTCGTCGACGTCCGACTGATAGAAGTAGAGTTTCCCTGGATCCCAGGCTTTGACGAAGTTGTCGAGCGTACGGCGGGAGAGCTCGTCGCTGAACTTGTCAAAGGAGAAATGCAGCTTGAAGTAGAGCATAGTTAACTGCCGTACTTCCGAGCACGTCAACGCCCAGGCGTTCGTGGAGACAAGCAATAACCCCGCCACCACACAAAATGAGCGAAGGCAGCGAGCGAACCGGCTTGCACTGAATGGCATTCTGAGAACCTCCTTAGACATCACTCCAGACCTCTTCCGACAGCCTTTTTGGGGAGTAATGGTAGTTGACTTACATTCAAGTATATCAGACCCAACGGAAATGATATGGGAACAAATTTGCGTAGCGACTCCGTATAAGTAGCTACATTTTTCCTAGGTTCGAAATGAAAAAGCTTGAAAGTATACTGGCGCATGGGGCGGCGGCTTTAGACTGCTAGCTAGTCATGGAAACCCTCGCTGATAGCGGTCTGCAAAATGAGTAGGGGCCTCGAGTTTAGCTTTTTTGGGAACCTTCAATCTTTCTATCAATGCGATGATGATAGAAGTCTATGTACCCAGGCAAAGCTCTCTCTTTTTTACCACAGTTCCAAACTAAGGATAGAGGATTTAGATGAGGAAACGATGAAGGGCCCGACTGGGCCCATGTTGAGGATTTTTAGGAAGGCATAATCTTATGCAATTCGCCCGGCAAGCTCGGTCTCTGCGAACGGCCAGGGTTCTTTCCCAGCAGGTCTTTGCAGCTCGAAGTCATCATCGTCATCAAAGAGCGATTCCTCTTCCTGCCGGAGCTCAGCTTTCAGCTGCTTTCGGCGCAACTGCTTGCTCAAATACGCGCCAGTTGCCATGAAGGCTAGACTGGATGCAGCGTAGAACACCCCATCGTAACGCTTCGGAGCATCCCCTTTGACCTCAGCGGACATCATCGACATCCAGGCCTTATCAAGGCCACCTTCGGCGTCGAAAGTTTCCCTAAAATCGGTGTAGGTGAGGAGTACGCTGTTCGATGAACCTGAAGTGAACACATGCATCTGTCTCATCGGGGTTTTGCCCTGCTTGAAACTTGTGAACACTAGGATCGCATCGCCCTTGCCACGATAGTCGATGACACGCGATTCGTTTATCTCGAATTCGCTTACGCTAGCCGACAGTTCCTGAATCAAACGCTGACTCAATCTCTGGCTTTCCAGAGCATCGATCGGTCTCACTTCGTTTCGCAGAGCGACCGTGATGTTTCTCGTGTACTCCACTCCTTTCTGGGAATGAACCAGAGGATCTTCAAAGACCAGAGTTTTACCTCGATAGTGCTGCCGGACTTTCCAGCCAGCCGGAGCTTTCATAGAGAAGTTAAGATCGGGAACCTGGATGCTTCGCAGTAAACATCGAGAGGCCATAGAACGTGAGGAAGGTTAGACGCAAAACAAGGCACAACAAACTTTTCACAGCTTCATCTCCACAACAGTAAGCAACAGTAGGAACAACAACTCGGAACGAAGACATCCCGTGAGCAGACGCCGTCTCCTGCTTACTGACACGCAGCTAAAACACTGTCAAGAAAGAATGCGTCATAAAAATTAGGGTTAAAGGAATAAACGCAAAAAGGGGATCCCCGAAAGCTTCGGTTCCCCAATTGCAGATAAGAATAAAGATAAGTCTTTTAAGAGATTTTGAGTTCTAGAGTCCGGAGCCAGAGCCGCTAGCAGCAATTCCAGCTGCTCCAAAGAGCGTCTTGAGATCCTGGTCGTTGAAGGTCAGACCCGCGCCGACAAATGGATTCAAGTCCTTACGAACCTTTCT
>SEDW01000721.1 GCA_004193325.1 Pseudomonadota bacterium
GTGCTGAGGCGTTTCATTTCCCTCTGCCGATCAACCTTTGCGCTCTCAGCATCGAGGCTCGACAGGGCTTTCTTGCGCTGCAGTTCCAACATTTTCGATGGAAACGTGCCTACTGGCAAATCGATGCCCGCACCGACCTCAATTGCGCGTCCTGTTCCATCCGGCTTGAAAGAAGTACCCACGCTGAAGAAGCTTAGAACTCTATGGCTCTTGATCGTCTCAAGCTCGACTTCGGCGTTCGCTCTTTCGGCAAGAAGGGTCTTCAGCTGATCCTCGGTTTGTCCAGTAGTCAAAAATGAGGCCAGGAGATCGTTTTCGATCTCGTCTGTGGAGACAAAACCATTGAAGCCGAGACTCAGTTTGTTCTCGCCGATGACATCGCCCAGGGCGGCTTCAAGGCTTTCAATCTCGGCCTTGGCTTCTCGAAGTTTGTGATCGAGTTCCTGCTTGCCCGACAGAGCTGAAATATAAGAGTCGGGGTGGGCTGCCAGCTCCTCGGAGTTTTGGCTCATACCCTGAATCAGGCGACCCGAAGACTCGACAGCTTCGACCAGCACCAGCTTCTGGCGATAGGCTTTGCGCAGATCGAGGATTGCTTTCCAGATCTCAAAGTAGGTTTCATTCGATTTTGATTTGAGGCTCACTTCGAGGAGAGTTCGTTCGAGTGTGCTTAGATTCTTTTGTTTTTCGCGCTCGCCCCAGGCAAAGGGTGTGAGATTGAACTTAACCTCATCAAGCTGATCGCCCTTCATAGTCGCCCGGAGCTGCAGCTCGCTCAGGAGCGGGTTCGAGTCCTGGGTTGTGACCTCTGCATTATGAGCCGAACCCCTCACGGCCTGGAGATAAGACTTTATTTGCATTTCGTTGGCTAGGGCGGGTGAGGCCAGTGAAAGACCGAGAATAAAGAGAAGAGCAGACTTCATGGAGTCGCTCCAGCAAAAGAACCCGGATAAATCATCTGAAAGAATCCTGCATCGGCATTGGCCATAATCTTGACCTTCTCGAGAGGGAGGAAATGATTGTCCTGAGGCAACTCAATTTCGACTTCACGGGCCCAGAGTGTCTCGCTCGCCTGGAGTGAGGGCTTGAGACGAAGAGGAAACTCGGTGTAGCGCTCTCCGACGCTCAGAACTTCCGCCTCGACGAGCTTCGTAAGATCGACTGCTGACTGAACGTGAACCTTATCGCCTGCCTTGAGGGCAAGCTTGGCGTTCTCGTGGAGGTAACCGCGAATGCGCGAGGCTTTCGGCACATAAAAAATTGCCAGAGGCTGAAAGGATTGCACAATTTCGCCAACAGAGGTGCTGATGTCCCCGATGAAGCCGTCCTGCAGAGCGACGATCTTCAGAGAATCCTGCTGCTTCATCTTCAATTTGAGATCGTTCTGGTACTGGTTGATGCTGATATCCGCCGATGCATCTTCGCCACGACCTGGATCAAGCCTCTCCGCAAAATTCTTTTCGAACTGGGATTTTTTAAGATTGTATTTCGCTTCGTTGATCGTCAGCTGGAGGTTGACGTCGCTGAGTTCGATGAGAACATCGCCCTTTTTTACGGCCTGTCCAGCTTTGACATTGATCTTGGAGACCACGCCTGACGAACTCGTCGAAAGGATTCTATCGGTGGACTGAGCCACTCCTAGAAAACTTTCTGAACCGGGACGAAAGCCGATCGACATGCCTAAGACGGCGAGGGTGGCGAGGAGCCATACTAAATTTTTACCGAGCGCGTTCATGTTGTGCTGCCTGGATTGATGAATGTTTTAGAGTTCAACTGTCGATTCCTGGAGCAGGACCGAAATACCGCGAATGCCGCTGATCCCGGAAAGAGCTCTTGTCACATCTGATGCTGTCTGCTTACGCTCAATTTTAATTTGATACGCGTATTCGGAACGATTGCCCTGCGCGATCTCACGAAGGGTCACGAGTGCAAATCGAGAGCAGGTTTTTTTCAATAGAGCTTCGATCTCGGCAGCGATCTCTGGCGTATTCTCGACATTGAAGCGGACGATGCCGTCGAAATAAGTGTTGCGTCCCCAGGGGGATTGAAAGATGGCAAAGGCAGCACCGCAATAGGCGAGGACGCCAAGGGTTGCCGTAACAAAAGCGTGAACTCCAGTTGCGATACCGACAGCCAGGGCCGCAAAGATAAAGATCATGTCCTTTGGGTCTTTGAGGCTCGAGCGAAAGCGAATCAAGGTCAAAGCCCCGAACATACCGATGCCGCGTGCGATGTTGTCGCCGATCGCCTGCATGGCGATACAG
>SEDW01000722.1 GCA_004193325.1 Pseudomonadota bacterium
GCTTAGGGCCATCGCTGCTGCACATAGAGCTAAAACATTACGATTAAGGCTTAGTTTGAACATCAACCAGAGTGCCCTCCATTGGACCGTAAACTTTAATGTCCTGCGTCTTGGAATCGAACTCAAAACCTTTTTTACCGAGCATATCGGCCTGAGGATTTTGAATACGTACCGGTCGATCTGAAATGAGTTTGCCCGTTTCGTGATCATACTTCGCATAGTCGGTGAAAAGGGTAATATCATCTGACCCGAATCGCACTTGATTCTCAAGCAATACCGTTTGCAGCTTGGCTTCTTTTACCAGCTCGCCAAGTCCCTTCGACGCAAAGCGCATCGTTGCCGACTCAGCTGCCACATATTCTTTGTGATCGCCGTTTGTGCGATTGCCGCGAACGCTTCCAAAGACCTCGAGCGTATCGGGATCCTGAAACTGCGCGAGCTTCCCTTGAAAGGTGCCGGTTGCATGATGGTCTTCGTATTCATAGAGCACAAACTCTTCGATCGAAATCCGCGAATGCTTTTCCGTCACCGTTTCACGAGCCTGGAGCTTTTGTTTCACGGATTGTTTTTCGGTCCGCTGAAAGTATACGAACACCGCCCCTAAAAAGGCTGACACGAACGCAATGACAACGATGTTTTTTCCCATGGGCTACTCCTGACCTGAGACCATGAGGTCTCGAGGAGTAGTCTACCATAGGGGAAGGCGGGGACTGAAGCAAAGGGTGGGCCAAAGAACAGCCCGTTCGGGTAAGTTTTTCCGTCTTTTCTGCGATAAATGCCAAAAAATCGTGTGAAATCCGCTTCAGGAGAGGACTACACAATTTTGGCTGCGAGCAGATCATGCATGCGAATCAGTCCGACGATATGATCTGCTTCATCCCTGACGAAGAGAGAAGTGATGCGAGACTGCTCCATCATCTTGACTGCATCGAGAGCCAATTGATCGTTTAAAATCGTTTTCGGATTTTTCGTCATGATGTCTTTGGCGTGCATGCTAAAGACTGACTCGCGAGCCGTTTTTAGAGCGCGGCGAAGGTCACCGTCGGTAATCGCGCCGATCAATTTTTCCTTGGAATCAAAGACGCCAGCGATACCGTAGTTATGCGCCGTGATGATTTCGAGCACTTTGTTAAAATCATCCTCTTCATGAATCGCCAGAAGATCGGTCTTCATGTGCTGACTCACGAGCGAGAGCTGACGACCGAGACTGCCGTCGGGATGATACTGAGCAAAATCATGTTTTTCAAATCCACGCGCTCGCATGATTGCGATCGCGAGGGCATCACCAAGACCCATCGCTACGATAGTCGACGTCGTTGGGGCAAGGTTCAGAGGACAGGCTTCCCGTTCAACGCCTCCATCGAGGACGATGTTCGAGAGGCGGGCGAGTGACGATTCGCTTTTACCCGTTATCGCGATCACAGGAATGTTTCGGCGATTGGCAAACTTCACGACTTCAAGCGTTTCTCTCGTCTCTCCTCCGAACGCGAGGGCAAGGACAACGTCAGCATTTTGAATCATTCCCAAATCGCCATGCAGCGCTTCGGAAGGATGCAGAAAAAACGAGGCGGTGCCGGTACTGGCCATGGTCGCCGCAAGTTTTCTACCGATGTGTCCGGATTTCCCAAGACCAGTTACGACGACTTTGCCAGTCGAGGCGATGATCGTTTCCACCGCCTGGACAAAGGCTTTACTCAAGGAACGCGAAGTCGCTGCGAGCGATTGGCTCTCGGCTTCCAGCACGTCCCGGCCCCAGGCAATAATCGTTTCGCTCGAATGCTCAGCCATCAGTCTTGTCTTTCTACAGCCATGCCGACGAAATCCCTAAAGAGTGGGTGCGGCTGCATAGGCTTACTTTTGAGTTCGGGGTGAAACTGTCCGCCGACGAACCAGGGATGATCAACTAATTCGATCACCTCAACGAGGCTACCATCAGGTGATAGACCGGAGAACTTCATGCCGGCTTCTTCGAAGCGGGCGCGATAGGCATTATTGAATTCGTAGCGGTGACGGTGACGTTCGGAAATGGCTTCTTCGCCATAAGCGTCACGCGCCTTGCTGCCGTTTTGCAATTGGCAGGGATAAGCGCCGAGGCGCATCGTGCCGCCGAGATCTTTGAGACTCTTCTGATCTTCCATCAAGTGGATGATCTGATCGGGACTATTGGGATTGAATTCCTGACTGTCGGCCTGAGTGAGTCCAAGCTTATGGCGCGCGAATTCGATCGCTGCGAGCTGCATGCCTAGGCAGATGCCGAGGAAGGGTACCGACGACACCGATCTTCACATGACCACGCGGATGATCGAGAGCTTCCTGGATACGTTGCCAGTCGCTCAATTCCGGATTTCTTGTCCAGATGTTCAGGCTGTCGACGATGATCTGATCGAGACCCTGGGCGTGGAGGTAGAGCGGGACCTTATAAATAGAATCAAGGTCCGGACAATCGACGACGCGTTCGGGTTTGACGTTACAGAAAAGGCCGATCTTTTCTCGGAGTTCAGCAGGAACCGGACGATCCGCGCGACAGACGAGAATGTGCGGCTGGATACCGATCTGCCGAAGTTCTTTTACCGAGTGCTGGGTCGGCTTGGTCTTGAGCTCATGCGCGGCGTTGATGTAGGGCACGAGCGTGAGATGGATATAGAGGACGTTCTCGTCACCGAGATCGTAACGAATCTGACGAATGGCTTCGAGGAAGGGGAGGCTTTCAATGTCACCGACGGTCCCGCCGATTTCAATGATCGCGACGTCTGCGCCTTCCGAACCTGCGTAAATGTTTTCTTTGATTTGATCTGTCACGTGCGGAATGACCTGCACGGTTCCGCCCAGATAGTCCCCGCGACGTTCTTTACTCAAGACGCGATCGTAGACCTGCCCTGTAGAAAAACTGTTCAATCGGGTGAGATTCGCCGAAGTGAAACGTTCGTAATGTCCGATATCAAGATCGGTTTCCGCGCCATCGTCAGTGACAAACACCTCGCCGTGCTGAAATGGGCTCATCGTTCCAGGGTCGACGTTTAGATAGGGGTCGCATTTAGTCATGCTTACCCGCAGGCCTCGCCCTTCGAGAAGTGAGCCAAGACTGGCGGCAACGATGCCTTTTCCTAGAGAGGAAACAACTCCTCCGGTAACGAAAATGTACTTCGTGCGATGACGCTTTCTCATCTTTTTTCTCATTAAGGGCAATATTATTGGGTAGTTATGCATAGGTGCATTAAGGACTTCCGGACGGGAGTTTATGCTACCTAAGGGCACCTAAGTGGTCAAGAAGCTTCGCATTCGAGTCGAACATAAGTGGAAGTGGATTTGCGCTGGGGGTTACGCGGTCATAATGATCTTGTTAGACTAGAAGATGCAACATTGATAGAAAACCTTCGCGCGAGAGCTGGCTGTGTTTAAAAAACTTGTCGTACTGGCAACGATTTTCCTGCCTGCCTGTAAAATTTTGCCCAACAACATCAGAAGTGGCACTAAGAGCAACGAAGTCGCTTCGATGCTTGATAAGGACAGCCTTCACTTCGAACGCGTCTCAGACGCTAAAAGCGGCGTCCTCAGCTTTACGCTGAAGGATGAGCATAATTGCCGGATCGAATACTGGGCCGATGACCC